>CAZMIT010000033.1:7276-16224 GCA_964566495.1 uncultured bacterium
AGCAATTGAACATAGCCCGGCTACCGTTGTAATTACTGACACCTCCGGGACCGTAGAATACGCCAACCCAAGATTTGAAGAGGTTACTGGCTATAAAGCGGAAAAAGTTATCGGCGCTGATTTACGACTCCTTAAATCCGGCTATCACGACAAGAATTTTTACTGGGAAATGTGGTCGACCATCAAAGCCGGGGAAATCTGGCGGGGCGAGTTTTGCAACAAAAAGAAAGACGGTGAACTTTACTGGGAAGACGCCTCTATCGCACCGGTCAAAAATTCAGATGGTGAAGTTACCCATTTTATTAAAATAGGTGAAGATATTACACGTCAGCGCGAAGCCAGACAAAACCTGCTCCGGCTTAACAACTGCTTCCTCAACTTCAGCGCCGAACCGGAGAAAAATATTGGGCGACTTACTGCTGCAGCTGGTGAGTTGCTTGAAGCCGATAGCTGTCTCTATAACCGGCTGCATGGGGATAAACTGCGAACAGTTGCCGGGTGGCAGCTTCCTGAAGACTTTGCTGAAGAGTGTGAGGCTGAAGGACACATCTGCGGCGATTTAATCCGTAACGAAAAGACTAATATTGAACTAATTCACAACTTATCTGAGACATCCTATGCGGACACCGACAGCCACGTGCAGAAATACGACCTGGAAACTTACATTGGCAAAGTTATATTTCTCAGAGATGAAGCGATAAGTTCGTTATGTGCTGTTTACAGCGAAAAGACTGAAATTTCTGAAGAAAAAAAGACTATGCTGCAAATTATCGCCTCAGCCCTGGAGGTTGAGGAAGAAAGACGCCGGACAATGGAGGAGCTGCAAAAATCTAACCGTGAACTGCAGGAGTTTGCCAATGTTGCCGCCCACGACCTGAAACAGCCCCTGCGCACTATTTCCAGCTACCTGGAACTGCTGGAACGCCGTTATGGCGAAGATCTCGACGAGCAGGCGGAGAAATATGTAGAAATTGCAGTAAATGGTGCTTATAATATGAAAAACCTGCTTGACGATCTGCTTGAATATTCAAGGCTGCGCAGCGTTGATAAAAGCCTGAACCCGGTCAGCCTCGACGCAGTTCTTGAGGACGTCCAGAAAAATTTACGTCAGTCTATTAAAGAACATAATGCCAAAATTATTTACAACGACTTGCCTGAAGTGCTGGGTAATCGGGCTATGTTAAGGCAGTTGTTTCAAAATTTAATTTCTAACGCAATTAGCTACCGGAGCGACGACCCGCCGGAGATTTCAATAACCGCCGAAATCTCCGGTAACCGCTGGTGGGTCTGCGTTAGCGACAACGGCATTGGCATGGAACCGGAATACACGGAGCGCGTATTCAAGATTTTTGAACGCCTGCACAGTGACGATGAAATTCCCGGTACCGGTATCGGACTGGCTATCTGCCGCCGTATTATCAACCACCACGGCGGCCGTATCTGGGCGGAATCTGAACCGGGAATGGGAACCGACATATATTTCACGTTACCAGAAGTTGAATCCACCAATTAACTGCTCGAGCAGGCGAACACTCCGGCATCCGAGCCGGAATACACCTTGAACTTGACGTGGTCATAATTCAAACCCGTAAAAATGGATTGCGGATCAGGGTCCGCAATGACAACCGAATAGGTCAAAACAGCTTTTGAATTTGACGTCATTCCGGGCAAGCGACCGTAGGGAGCGCGACCCGGAATCCATGTTGAACTTGACGTCATTCCGGCATCCGAGCCGGAATCCAGTTTGAATTTAAACGGTCATCGATCAAAACTGAAAAATTTCAACTAAGAAACTGGTTAACTAACCAACTAACAAACTAACGAACCAGCAAACTAGCAAACTAACGAAAGGTGATCCCAATGACCAAGAACAAACTTTTACTTGTCGAAGACAGCCCCGCCGATATTGATCTCGTCCGCGAAGTTCTGTCGGAATTTGAACACAACATCGGATTACACGCCGTTACAAACGGCAAAGAAGCGCTTGACTTTTTGCAGCGGCAGGGAGATTACGAAGACGCTCCTTCGCCCGACCTTGTGCTGCTCGATCTCGACCTACCTAAAATGAACGGTTTTGAATTTCTCCGCGAAATCAGGAGCAAGGAAAGATTTCAACAGCTTCCTGTGATTGTCTTGACAATGTCCAACGCCGAGGAGGATATTTCCCGCGCTTACAAAAATGACGCTAACTGCTGTATAACAAAACCGCTGGGCTTCGAAGATTTCAACCAGGTAATGCAGTCAATCAACAACTTCTGGTTCGAACTCGCCCATCTTCCCCCGGCACCACCAGACCAGGATAATGAGGAGTAAACGTATTCGTATAGCGCCCGCGACGTCATTATTAGTTTAAGCTTTCGGTCGTTATCGCAGGTTTGAACTTTCGCTCATTATCGAGGGCTTGATCTATCGCTCGTCATTGCGGACCACGATCCGCAATCCATTTTAAGGTCTCCGGTTTTCAGTTTTTAGTTTCAAGTTTCTAGTTTTCAGTTTTAACCCGCAACTCGTAACTCGCAGCCCGCAGCACGACTTATTGTTTTGAAGTTTGGTTTTAACTTTAAACTGGAAACTAAAAACTATAAACGAATTTTAAGACACGGCTATTACCAATAATTAGATTGTTTCCAAGATGAGGTTAAGGTATAGTTGTAACAGCAACACTTATTTGACATAATAGACACCTAAACCACAGGGAAGTGATCTCGATGGCTCACACCAACCGCATGAAAAAATCCAGTAAATGTGAAACGCCGGAAGGCCTCCGGCAAATGCTGGTTGATTTTCTTGACGCGATTACCGGTCGTTACGTTGACATAACTTTTAAAATGATGTCTGTCGTCGCCGGTCTACTTCTGATCTCTTATTTCCCCATCTTTGCTTATCTTAGCTACACTGACGGATGGGCCGGCCTGTTAACCGCAATTTACTTCTTTATCCCCGGCTTTGTCATCGCCTACGCGTTAGGCTACGCCTGGTTCTTTTTTTACATTTTTGATCCCATCCACAAGGTTTCCATCCGCCTGCTCGTTGAACAGGATAGTATTGACGCCTGGCCGTCGGAAGGGGAGGTTGAGGGCAAGGATATCGTTGCCTGGCAGCGCGCCGAAATAGAGCAGCTCATCCGGGCCGCTAATTCCTTACAGGATGAGGCTAACGATCTTGAAGACGGTGACCTGGGGTTGAGCGAGATACGGCGACTGATCAACTCCGGTCGCGACTTTGAAAATGCTGCCCGAGAGGTCGCCAGAAAACCCGGCATTGAGGGCGAGATGATCGCCGCTTTCGAAAATATGAGCGCTGCCCTATCAAAGCTGGCCTACCAGGCGCGCCTGATCGCCGACGGCGATTTAGCAGCCGACGAACTTGACGTTGAAATAGCGGGCGACCTCGGCCATGCCTTTCAGGACATGGTTAACAACCTGCAGGAGTTTATCGGCCAGGTGAGCAATGCTGTCGACACCACTACTGCGGTCAGCGGCGAAATTGACGAGGCGGCCGCCGACCTCAATCGCTCCAGTCAGGACCTCTCCTCGGGCGCTGAACAGCAGTCCGCCTCCCTGGAGGAGACCTCTTCGGCCGTTGAAGAAATTGCCTCCATGGTCCAACAGAGCTCTCAAAACGCTAACGAATCGAAAAAACTCAGCGCTGAAGCAGCCGAAATCGCACGCCACGGACGTCAGCAGATCGACGAGATGGCCGATACCATGGTTCAAATCGATAATAATAGCGACAAGATTGCTGACGCTATTGACGTTATTGACGACATCGCCTTCCAGACTAACCTGCTCGCTTTGAACGCCGCCGTCGAAGCGGCCAACGCCGGTGAGCACGGGGCCGGCTTCGCCGTCGTCGCCGACGAGGTCCGGCAGCTCGCCCAGCGCAGCTCCGAAGCGGCCGACGAAATCAGTGACGTTATCCAACAGAGCCTTAAATTAACCGAGGAAGGAACTCGTAAGGCTGAGAAATCCCGGGAAGTGCTGGAAGAGATAAACAATAAAGTCTCCGAGGTCACAGAACGCTTTGAGGACGTTGCCGCCGCCGCTGAAGAACAGGCCCACGGCATTGAAGAAATAAATCAGGCGGTGACGGAGCTTGAAACGGTAACCGAAGAAAACACTATGAACGCCGATCAGACCGCCTCGGCCAGCGATCAACTGGCCGCTCAAGCCGGCAGTCTACGCGAAACGATCGAACAGCTCGAACGCGTCGTCGCCCGCTATAAGGTTTAGTAGCGCTTGAATTAAACAAGTGGATATTCTAACTACGTTAACCTTTTGTTAATAGTCAAATTCTATAACAGGTGGCGCCAAACCGTCCTCGTGGAAGAAAAAGGCTATAAATGAGTAAAAATGCGTTATTAAGTTCTTATTTATTGACAAAAAATATGACTTTCCTACTATCTGATGGTAGGATTCTTTATTGGGAACCCTTAATTAACAAGCTCGTAGCTTAAATAAACTTTTTCAGGAGGTAATTTTCTATGAAGTTAAATCACAAGTTAATCGGTGCTGCACTTGCCGCCACGGCACTTGCCGTCATTATCGGGTTAATCGGCATTTACGGTATTTCGAATTTAGGGGGCCAGCTTGAACGTACAAACGAAGTTCAGGCCATAAATGAAGAAATCCTTCAGCGTGAAATTGATCACCTCGCCTGGGCACTGGCCGTCGGCGAGTTCATCGGCGACGAAACTATTACTGAAATTG
Source organism: uncultured bacterium (assembly GCA_964566495.1). Classification (GTDB taxonomy): domain Bacteria; phylum T1Sed10-126; class T1Sed10-126; order T1Sed10-126; family T1Sed10-126; genus T1Sed10-126. The sequence continues at coordinate 11,986 of CAZMIT010000033.1, forward strand.
ACGTTGAAATAGACTATACAGAGTGTGAGTTTGGACACTGGTTTTATAGCGATGAAAGCGAACAGGCCGCTGAGCTGATTGATGGACTTGCCCCTCTGCTTGATGAAATTGAGCAGCCCCACACGGATCTACACCTTTCGGTCGAACAGCTCGAAGAATATCTACAGGCCGGTCAACGCCAGGCGGCAATTGATTATTACAACGAGGAAACTATGGTCCTCCTTGAGGAGGTCCAGTCCATACTGGGAGAAATAGTTGAGCTTACCAACGAGGAAGCAGCCGCGATTGAAGCGGCCAGCGAGGCCGCCGCCAATCGGATTTTTTGGTTGATTATTATCGTTGTCGCTGTCGGTGGTTTCCTGGCTTTATTTGGCGGCGTTACCATAAGCTCACTTATAGCCGGAGCTCTTCGCGACATAACTGACAAAGCCGTCACAATGGCTGACGGCGATTACGACGTCCACATTGATTCCTCTTATCTCGAACGCAGCGACGAGGTCGGTGACCTGGCCCGGGCTTTTCAAGATATGATTGCCAACCCCGGTTCGAATGAACTGGTCGCCCAGGCCGAAGCAATTGCCGACGGCGACCTCTCGGCTGACGAGCTCGACAAGCATATTAAAGGTGACCTGGGCGATTCCTTCCAGAAGGTAGTGTCGGCCCAGCGCAAGCTTGCTGCCCAGGCCCACTCGATCGCCGACCTTGACCTTGCTGATGACGTTCTCGACGAAAAAATCAAGGGCGATTTGGGCGAAGCTTTTCAAGCCATGGCCGCCAACCTGGAAGAGTTTATTCTCCAGGTCCGCGAGGTTGTCGATACCGTCTCCGGAGTTTCGAGTGAAGTCGACGCTGCTGCCAACGAACTCAACAAAGCCAGCCAGGAGCTCTCCTCGGGAGCTGAACAGCAGGCCTCATCGCTTGAGGAAACTTCCTCGGCAATTGAGGAGATTGCCTCTATTGTCGGCCAGAGTGCCTCTAATGCTGCCCGCAGCGAAGATGTTAGCGAAGAAGCCGCCGAAACCGCCGCCGAAGGCAAGGAGCAGATTGACGAAATGGCTGCTACTATGGCTAAAATTAACGAGGATAGTGAACAAATTTCCCGCGCTGTCGAAGTAATTGACGACATTGCCTTCCAGACTAACCTGCTCGCTCTCAACGCCGCCGTTGAAGCGGCTAACGCGGGGGAACACGGGGCCGGTTTTGCAGTTGTCGCCGACGAGGTCCGTCAGCTCGCCCAACGCAGCTCCGAAGCGGCTAAGGAAATCAGGGAGATTATTGAGGAAAGCTCTGAGCGCACTGAAGAAGGGACCCGTAAGGCCGAGCGCTCACGCGAAGTCCTGGACGAAATCAATGACAAGTTCCGCGAAGTTAACGGTCTGGTCGAAGAAGTGGCTGCCGCTTCCCAGGAACAGACTTCGGGGATCGAGGAGATCAACAGGGCAATCACCGAGCTGGAGACCGTCAACGAACAAACTACTGCAAACGCCGAGGAAACTGCTGCTTCCAGCGACGAACTGGCCTCGCAGTCTGGCAATCTCAAGCAGGCTGTTGACCGTCTGCGCCGGATTGCTGAACGCTTCACGGTCGAAGATGACAACACTGCTTCTTTCAGCTCTGACTCAGGCACCACCTCAACTTCTTCCGCAACTACTACCAGCCAATCTACAGCTTCCACCGATACAAGGGATACAAAGGCTGAAGCCGAGACCAACGATCTCGACTCGATAATGCCGCTTGAGGAGGACAACCCGGAATTTTGAAAAAAGAGAAACCGACCAGACAAGCTGTTCACGAGGAACCATTAGCTTGGATTCGCCAGCATGTCCACGAGGAATACGGGATTTATTTTCCCGAATCCAAGATCTATTCGCTCAAATCTAAACTCCAGCGCCGGGTGCGCAACCTTGAGCTGGAAGACGTGGCTGAATACGCCCGCCACCTCCGTGATAATCCGGACGAGGTCCCCTACTTCCTCGACGCTATTACTACCAACAAGACGAAGTTTTTTCGCGAACCCAAGCACTGGCACTTTATGGAGGAAGAACTTATACCCGCCTGGCGCGGTAAAAACGAAATTCGCATCTGGTCGGGCGCCTGCTCTTCCGGCGAAGAACCCTACACCATGGCCATCCTCCTGGAAGAAGCTCACCGCAACCACTCCACTTACCCCCGCTACCGGGTCCTGGCCTCAGATATCTCTGAGGAAGTCCTGCGTCGCGGCTCTCGTGGTATTTATCACAACCGCGACCTTCAACCGGTTAAAAAGTATAACTCGCAATTTGTCAGCCGTTATTTCGACCGGGATCCACAGGGTAACTTTCAGGTTAATCGTGATATTCGCCGTAAGGTATACTTCCGACAGTTTAATCTAACCTTTAAATCCAATCCGTTCAGCCGTAAGTTCGATTTGATCGTCCTTAAAAATGTTTTGATTTACTTTGATAATGAAATGATTCAAAATGTCATCGACAACAGCACTGAGCTACTTGCCGACAACGGACATCTGATAATAAGTCACACTGAGTCTCTTCATGAAATCGAGCACTCGCTGGAAAAAATTAGTCCCTCGATTTTTCAAAAGAGATAATCAGGACTCTGTATTACAAACTTACTCAAAAACAATTATTTTTATGTCCACCAAAAAATGGTAAAATGTTTTCTAACAGAAAAATTTTTCACTCTCATGGGAGGTAACTACTATGGCAGACGCTGCGGCTAGCGTTAAGCAAGACGACGACCGATCTTTTGAACATGAACTGGCTGGTAAATACCTTACTATTAAATTGAAAGACGAGTTTTACGGGGTCCCTATCCGGCCAATTGGAGATATAATTGAAATTCAGGAATACACTGAGGTCCCCCAGACCGCTGACTACGTCAAGGGAGTTATCAACCTCCGGGGCACCGTCATTCCGGTTATCGACCTGCGGAAAAAATTTGGCATGGAGGAGCGGGAATACGATAAGAAGACCTGTATCATTGTCGTCTCTCTCGACGAAATACAGACCGGCCTGATTGTTGACCGGGTGGAAGAAGTTCTCGAATTCGCAGACGAGGAGATCGACCCCGCCCCCTCAATGTCCAGCCAGGTCCAGGTTAAATTTATCGCCGGTATTGGCAAGAAAGAGGACGAAGTCTACATCCTGCTTGAGCTTGAAAAAATTCTTGCTGAAGAAGAAGTCGATGAACTCGTCGCCGCAGCAGAACAACACGAAGAGTAACTCCTCAGCAGATAAATTAGGAGATAATGCTTAATGGTAACTAAAGTTGGAATTGTTGACGACTCTGTTATTGCCCGTTCCGTATTGGAAGAGATTATTAACTCCGATCCGGAATTTGAAGTGGTCGGCAAGGCTGGAGATCCCTACAAAGCCCGCGAAATGATCTTTAAAAAGAAACCGGATGTCCTCACCCTGGACGTCGAAATGCCCCGGCTTGACGGGATTAGCTTCCTTAAGAGCCTCATGGAAAATTATCCACTTCCTGTTATCATGGTCTCCAGCCTGACTCAGAGTAATTCCAAAAAAGGGATAAGGGCACTTGAACTTGGCGCGGTCGATGTCGTCGGAAAACCGGCCGGCGACTCAAGAGATTCGATTAAGGCCCTCTCCGACGATTTGCTCCCCAAACTTCACGCTGCTGCGGAAGCTAATGTGAAACCGCTGAAGGTCGAAGAAAAAAGAGCTGAGAAAGAAAAAGAAGAAATTGACGTCTCGCTTCCCTCGACAGTCGATCTCATCGTTATCGGCTCCTCCACCGGCGGCACTAAAGCTCTTCGTGAAATTTTTGAATACATGCATCCAGATTTACCTCCTATTCTTATCTGCCAGCACATGCCCCCGCTCTTTACCACTCACTTTTCTAAAGGACTTAATGAAATTTCACAACTGAGTGTGCGGGAAGCAAAAGAAAAAGATCGCGTTAGTTCCGGAGAAGTCCTGCTCGCCCCCGGCGACTACCACATGGTCGTTAGTGCCCGCGGCTCTTCCCGCGGCGTTCCTGTAGAGCTTAACCAGGAGGAGGAAATTAACTTCCAGCGTCCCGCCGTCGATCCACTATTTGAAACCGCCGCCAGCTACTTTAACAACAAATTGCTTGGAATAGTGCTTACCGGGATGGGTAAGGATGGTCGCGACGGTGCCAAACATATTTCTGAGGCAGGCGGCACTGTCCTCTACCAGGACGAGGCGTCCTGCTCTGTCTTCGGGATGCCCAAGCAAGTGAAAGAAAATGTCCCCG
>CAZMIT010000034.1:0-16121 GCA_964566495.1 uncultured bacterium
TGTATGCGGTTGAAGCGGAGAGTGGTCGTGAGCTGTGGTCATATGAAACCGGGGGCCCGGTGCTTAGTTCCCCGGCAGTCGCCGATGGAGTGGTCTACGTGGGGAGTGATAATTTGCGCCTGTATGCGGTTGAAGTAGAGAGCGGACGGAAGTTGTGGTCGTTTAGAACCGGGCTTCAGGTGCGAAGTTCCCCGGCAATAGCCGATGGAGTCGTCTATGTGGGGAATAATGATAACCACCTGTATGCGATTGAAGCTGAGAGTGGCCGTGAGTTGTGGTCGTATGAAACCGGGGATGATGTGCGAAGTTCCCCGGCAGTCGTCGATGGAGTGGTCTACGTGGGCAGTGATGATAACCACCTGTATGCGATCCCATCAGGAGATTAATGATGAAAATACGCTTAATTTTCATATATTTTGCAATAGATCATCTGATTAATTTATCCCCGGGGATAAATACCTTAGCGCTGGTAAAGTAGAGAAAATACATTCCTATTTCTTTCTGGGAGTTTTTAATTGTAGATGATTGGAGAATGTAGAAAACTAAAAATAGAAGAACAAAAATATTTTGGGCCGAGGAGGCTCTATCATGGAGAAAGAATTTAAAATTTCAGAGGCTTGCTTGGATAAGTATAAGAGAAATTTTATGATATCGGTCCTGGCGGTTACTTATTGTCTTTTTACAGTCATTTACCGCCACAGCACTTCGGCCAGGTCTTTTATGTTTTTGCTGGGGGGCTGCGCAGTCGTTCTGGTAGTTTTTGTAGTCATTCCCTTTCACTTTAGTTTTAAGAAAATGACCGAAACAAGCCTGGTAATAATGCCGGGACAGTTAATTCAAAAAACGGGGAAAGATGAGGAGAGGATCCCCTTTGATGAAATCGAAAAAATCAACGTTGTCTATGGTGATTCTGAAGAAAAAGACTGCGTAAAACTGTTTTCAAAGAATCGGACAATATATTTACAAAATTATGAAGACACCGAGGAGATACTTGATGGGGTCAGCCGGTATATAGCTGAAGATAAGATTAATATTTCCGAGGGGAGACCGCTCTGGGCTAAGCTCAACTGGAAAGTTTTGTTTTTCTTGGGCGCAGTGATAGTAATTGGACTATTGTTTTTTAGGCTACTCGACATTTACGGTTTGAGTGATTACCGTTTGCTGGCAACCACCGCTCTGGTTCTTTTTCCCCTGGGTATAGTTTATTTATTGTGTAGTTTTGAGCCGCCCCCATTGCTTGAATCAAAATTTCAATGGGTGAAAAGCAAAAAAGAAAATAAATTCTATTTTATCGGGGGGATAATTCTTGTAGTAACAGGTCTTCTTTTTTTGGGTTCTATTTTCCTTTCTAATTATTTCCCCCGCTATTATGCCAGTATCAGCGGATTCATAACCGCTGAGACAGAGGAAGAAGAGATAGAGGAGGGAGTAAGCCCTTTCGTCTGCACTTCCCCGGAAGATACCGACTGCTACGAGAAAATAAACGACGATGTTGTCTACCGGGACGGAACCGGAAACCTCTGGACAGCAACGATAACCTTCGAAGGAGAAAAATCAAACTGGGGTTGTGCCGGGCAAAGCATTGCCGGAGCACGTTCTGTTACCGACGGACAGAGTAATACCACTGCTATTGTTGAGTATCACAACGATAGTGATAACTTTAAAGGGAATAACTACTACACATACGCCGGTGACTATGCAGACATAGGGTGTCACATTCGCAACGATGGAACCGCAGCCGCCAGGTTATGTGACGATTTAGACTACGCTGGCGAGGATAACTGGTATCTACCTGCGATAAAAGAATTAAGAGAAGATTTTGGGAACTCGGCCTGTCGTTGTGTTGGGTGGTATGAGAGAGTGGAAATTCCAGAAGAGCCGGGTCTTCATAGAGCCATAGCTGGCGGCCAAAACCGCTGTGATCTAAGCGAACATTGTGGTGGTTGGGATCCTGACGCCGGCTATACTTACTGGTCTTCGACAGAATCAGAACATAATCCCCCTACTCCCTGGAGCGTCTTCTTCCGATCGGGTACCACCAGCAACTCCTCCGAGAAATTTGTTTCTAGTTATGTGCGCTGCCGTCTCGGGGACTGACATCCACTGCATCCCTTATATTCGCAATTCCGGATATACGACATATATTCGCGCTATACGAGGCTGTTGATGGGAGTATATGACGATTTTGTTAAAAAGGGGACGGGTAGTCATTTGTCATTTCTCAGTGACTGAACAAAGAAAAAACAGGAGACAACGTCATTCCATGTGAGCTATTGCCAGGCAATTTTACCGAAATGACTTCTGCCGGTCGGATTAAGTTACCCAGATTCGAATAGAATGGTAAAATAGCTAAAAATGGCAGAAAAAATTGGTCTGTATAATCAAATTTTTACGCACATTTTCAGAAATGATCGAGTTATTAAAAACAACTTAGTTTAAGGAGGAAAACATGGAAGATTATCCACGGCCTCGATTAGTAGTAAGCCGTTGTCTCGGATTTGAATCATGTCGCTACAATGATCAGATGGTCAGGGATCCTTTTGTGGCTGAACTGAGTAATTATGCCGATTGCATTACCCCCTGTCCGGAGGTTGATATTGGACTGGGAGTGCCACGTTTCCCTGTCCGGCTGGTCCGAAGTGAGGACGAGTTGAGATTACTGCAGTCCGAGAGTGAAAAAGATTGCACTGAGGAAATGATCACTTTTGCGGAATCTTTTTTAGAGAAAAACGCACCTTTCGACGGTTTTATTCTCAAACATCGTTCCCCTTCTTGCGGACAGAAGGAGGTCAAAATTTATCCTCAGCTTGGTAAGGTGGCGCCGATTGACAAGGGTCCCGGTATTTTCACACGTGAAATAAAAGAAGAATATCCTAACTTACCGCTGGAGGACGAGGGGCGTCTAAAAAACTATAGAATTCGCTACCGATTTTACAGTCGTATTTTTACACTGGCCCGGTTTAGAGAGGTGAAAGATACTCAGGACATGAAATACCTTGTTCGTTTTCAGGCACGCCACAAATTTCTGCTTCTTGCTTACGATGAACAAGGAACCCGAGAACTGGGCAGGATTGCTGCCAACCAAGAGGGGCTGCCAGTTGAAGAAGTGCTGGACAAATACGAAGCTAAGCTCAGGGAAACGCTAGTCGGGCAGTCAACGCGAAAAACCAATATCAATGTCATAATGCATATGGCAGGTTATTTTTCGGAGACAAACAGTAAACGGGAGAAAGATTACCTTGAGGAGAGCATGGAGCTTTACCGGGAGGGAAGGATACCGCTTTCCTCAGTTCTCTCAATAATTCACACCTGGGCCCTGCGCGATCAGAACGATTACCTGTTGAACCAGTATTATCTATCTCCTTTCCCGCAGGATTTGCTGGAATTAAAGGATTCTGGTCGGCAAATTGATTTATAACTTACGAGGAGGATGGGAACTGATTAATCAGGCAAAGTAAGGAGGAGCTGTAAACATGGAAACAGAGATAAACGGAGTAATTATAGAGCTCAGGAAGGGGGATATTTCTGTCCAGGAAGATATCGAGGCTGTGGTTAATGCCGCGAATGCAGAGCTGAAAACGGGTGGTGGAGTAGCCGGGGCTATTCATCGGGCTGCCGGGCCCAAACTGGCCGAAGCGGGCCAAAAATATGCCCCCATTCATCCCGGGGAAGCTGTAATTACTCCAGCTTTTAATCTGCCCAATGAACACGTGATTCACTGCCTGGGTCCGGTTTACGGGAGAGACAAGCCGGAGGATAAGTTGCTTGCTTCCTGTTACACTGAGGCTCTTAAACTGGCCGAAGAACATGGGATTAAATCAGTAGCTTTTCCGGCCATTTCTACGGGAGCTTTCGGCTACCCGCTCGAAGAAGCAGCCTGCCAGGCCCTGGAAACTGTCATTAAACAAACAGAAGAGCTGGAGGTTGTTAAACTAATTCGCTTTGTGCTTTTTGACGAGCAGGGTCTGAGAACGTACCGGGAAATACTCTCATAGTTGCCCGTTCACCTTTTTTCCCCCTTGAAGGGGGAAACTTGGGATAAAGGATCAGGTGATTAGATGACGTCAGCCGATTTCAAAAATGAACTCTCCTGGTCGATTAGCCGGAGAAATATGTTTGAGGACTGTAAGCGCAAGTATTTTTATAATTATTACGGTTCCTGGGAAGGCTGGGAGAGTGAGGCCCCGGAGGAAGCCCGGATTCTTTATCGATTAAAACAGCTTGATAGCCGTCATACATGGAAGGGAACCACCGTTCACGATGCTATTGCTTTCCTTTTGAAGTGCTTGCTGGAGAACAAAAAGATAGAATTTGAAAAGATAGAAAAAACCGTAGTGCAGCGCATGCGGGCCCAATTTAGAGAGTCGCTGGCAAAAAGTTACAGGGAAGACCCAAAACGAAAGTTTGGTTTGTTGGAGCATGAATATGAAGAAGAAATTGCGGACCGTGTCTGGCGAGAAAATCGAGATGATGTCCTGGAATGTCTAGATAATTTTAAAGCTTCAAAATACTGGAAAGCGGTAGAAGAGCTTGAATTAAGCCGTTGTCTTGCCCTTGAAGGAGATTTAAACAATCCGTCCAACCTCTGGAAAAATATCACGACAGACCTGCAGACCTTATTACATTTGCCGTATAGTGTTACGGTCGATTCATTTGATTTAGACGGTCTTAAGGTCTGGGCCAAGTTGGATTTTGCCTACCGGCAGAAGGATGGAACAGTTCAGATCATCGATTGGAAATCCGGCCAATCCGGGGGGGAGCCGGATTCACTGCAATTAAATGTATATGGATATTACGCCTCCGAAGTCTGGGAGCTCAGGGATGAAAATATTCAGCTAACTATCTACAATGTAGCCCGGGAGGAAGAGTTTACCCATCAATTCAGCAGCAAAGCAAAAAGAGAAACCCGTCAGCAGATATTAGCCAACGTCCGCGAAATGAAAGAGATACTGGTTGAGCCGGAAGAAAACAAGGCACGAAAAGAAGACTTTCCAAAGATAGAAAACGACAATTTCTGCCGCCACTGCGAGTATCGATTAATCTGCAAACCGGGGTTAGATTAGCGATAAGCCGGTTTCAATAACGGGCTTGAGAAGTCAGTTCTCAGCTTCTTTTAATCGAAGAATTTTCATCTGCCAGGATATTAAGATGAAGTAACCGGGGTGAGGGAATATTTGTTTATAAATTTTTCCATGTCGGTTCGTGAACCGCTGATCAGAAGTATGTCGCCTTTCTCAAACTCCTGCTCGCCGAAAAAGGGGATAATTAGCTCCTCACTGCGGATTACGCCGAGCACAATTATGTTATAGCGGCGTCTTAGCTGCTCGTCCATGGCTGATTTACCTGCCAGTTGACCGGCGGTAACCGGTTTCACCTGGACTTCAAGTTCAAAATCCAGCATGTGTTCGCCGACAACGTATCCGGCTAAAATACGGCTTGTTACGCGGGGCAGACCCTCGACAAAAGTAGCTCCCGCCCGGTAAAAAGATTCAATTGTTTCGTTCTGATGCGATTGAACAAGAATATTAGCTTTTTTGTTTAATTCACGAACAAGCAGAGTGATCATAATTGCTGTATCGTCGGCGCTAACAGTAATAATAACTATGTCGGCCGTTTCTACCCCGGCTTTTTTGAGAACCTCTTTGCTGCTTCCGTCACCAACTATATCTACTTCTTCGTCCGGAGTGTCGTCTATTACGGTGACTTCAACTTTTTCTTTTTCCAGCCGCTGTTTGGCCGCGCAGCCTTCGCTGCCAAAACCAATTATCACAGCGTGTTGTTCCCCGGACTCCAGGTTATTGCCTGCAAAATAAGTGGATAATTTGTCGAGCTCGTCTTGCTTATCGGCCAGAAGCAGGACGTCATTTTTATGAAAAAGGAAGCTCTCGTCCGGGCTGGCGATAAATTGGTTCTGCCGGCGCACTCCTATCAAATTAGTTGCCAGCTTTTCACGTAAGCTGGAGTCCCTCAGTCGGCGACCTATTAACTGGTGGTCTCCAATCAGCGGAAACTCATAAATTTGAAAATCTTCAGGGAGTTCACAGCCAAAATCAAGATTCATTCCAGTGCGGGTGAAAAGCCTATCAACAAGCCAACGTCCAACAATTTCGCCCGGATAAACAATTTTGTCAATACCAGCCTGGCGAAGGTGAGTAGTATGCTCGAGGCGGCGGGCTATAGCGATTCTCTCCGCCGGCGGGTTCACTTCAGCCGTCTCGATAAGTTCCTGCAGGGCCAGAGAAGCGGTGACATTCTGTTCATCTCTACCGGCAAGCACAAAATGGGAAGCCTCGACAGCGTTCGCTTCGCGCAGCACAGCCAGCTTTTCGGGATCGCCCCAGAGGACATTCCGTTCCTCGCGGAATAATTGGGTTGCCAGGTTTTCGTCCGGTTCAACCAGCAGGTAGGGAAGATTGCGCCGCTCCAGTGTGTTTAACAGGCTAAGCAGAGCGTCGTTATAATATCCGATTAGCACATGCCGGTTGGGACCATCGTATTTAATCGGGGGCTGTCTACGCAGTCGTTCTTGCAGCCAGGGGGAGAGAACCAGCGGAATAGCCGTAACTACAATTAATATTCCGGCGAACTGAGTAATAATGACCAGAATCTGCATTGCCGGCTGCTCCCAGGGGGCATCCTGGCCGTAACCGACGGTGGTCATTGTTTGAGTTACAAACTCGACAGACTCCAGGAAAGTACGGGGTCTTTCTTCCAGGTATTCCATTCCAAGATTATGACCTACCGCTAACCCTAACACTACCAGAAGAAAAACAAGACCGACTAACAACAGCCGTTGACTGTAGTAACCACCCAAGTAAATCACCTCAAATCGTTTGTTTCAGTGAAACAATGCCATCAATCATACAATAACAAGGCCTCGGAGGTAAAGTTGTTTAAAAACTGTGAACATATAATACAATGGTAGACATTATGGCTTATCCACCACGTCAATTTCATGAGGGATACTGGTATCACATTTTCACCAGACAACAGCGGGGAGCTCCGCTGTTTTATACGGAGGACGACCGTCTCACCTTCCTGAGAATACTCGACTTAGATTTTGATCGTCTGGGAGCCTTTATCGGCGGGTATAGTCTGTTGACCAATCATTATCATTTGCTTGCTCGAATGGGCCCGGTTCCTTTTGGACGTATCTTTCAAACTGTGCACATGAAATACGCTCGATATTTTAATTCTGTTCATGCGGGGGATGGTAATTTGTTTAAAGATCGTCCGGGAATGAAGATTGTTCTTGACGACTCCTATCTGCTTCAACTTGTTCCCTATATTCATCAGAATGCTACTGAGGCTGGACTGAGTGATAACCCTGAAGATTACCAATGGCACTCTGATCGCTATTACCGCTCACAAAGTCCCAACATTGATTTGCGCAGCTGGCAATTTCCGTCCCATTTTTGCGGCAGCGATAGAACAGAGTTATATGCCGAATTAATGGGGGAAGAAGTTTCTGAAGATTGGGAAGGGGGAGATAATTACATAGGCTCAAAGTCGGAGTGGAAAAGCTTGAGTCGACGGGAAGAGGGCCGCGAAGGAGAGGCCTACCGGGATACTCGGGGGCGCAGAAGCAAAGAGCAAATTGCGAATGATGTTGTAAGAGGAACTCAGTGGACGGTGGAAGATTTGAAGAGTCCAAGCCGTGACCGGGAACGTTCTGCACTGAGGCAGGAGGCTATGGTAAAAATGTATGAAGAAGGTTACGGCCAGTCAGAAATAGGTCGGTTTTTTAATCGAAGTAAAGGGGCGGTTTCTTATGCCATTAAAAATTATGATACTTAAGTTTTTTAACAACTTTACCTCCGAGGCCCAGAGGAGATGGGTGGTGGGGAGTTTGGTTTTGGTGGGTGGGCTGGTTTTTTTAGCCTGGTATTATATGGGGTTGGGTTTGCGTAATGAGCCGGCTGTCAGTCAGGAGCTGACGTCAGCCACGCCTGTTTTAGAGGACGTGGAGTTAGAGGAAGCAATGTTTTATTCACAGCTTGAAGACGACCGAGTTCAATGTGAACTTTGTTTTCGCAACTGTGTAATTCCCGAGGGAGAGCGGGGTTTTTGCCGGGCCCGTGAAAATCGGGAGGGTAAGTTAAAGAGCGTAGTTTACGGTCGGCCGGCAGCGGTGCACATTGATCCGGTAGAAAAAGAGCCTCAGCACCACATGCTGCCCGGTTCGGATATACTCTGTATCGGCACGGCGGGCTGTAACTATGCCTGCAACCACTGCCACAACTGGCACCTGTCACAGCGTGCGATTGAAGATATGCGTGTCTACGAGCTGCCGCCGGAGGAAGTAGTGGCTCGGGCCAGCGAGGGGGATGTTCCAACTATATCGTTCACCTACAACGACCCAATTGTATCTTACGAATACTTGTATGACACCGCGCGGTTGGCGCAGGAGGAGGGGATAAAAATACTCTGGCACTCCAACGTGGCTATTAATCCCGAGCCTTTAAAAAAGCTGCTGCCGTACACGGATTCAATAACTGTAGACTTGAAGGGATTTTCGGAGGAGGCTTACGCTAATTCAGAGGCGGAGCTGGAACCGGTGCTGGAGGCGCTGGAAATCATTGCCGAACACGACGTCTGGCTGGAAATTGTCAATCTTGTCATTCCGACGATAAACGATTCCCCGGAAGAGATCAGGGCCTTGAGCGAGTGGGCAAAAGAAAACTTAGGACCAGAAGTTCCCCTCCATTTTTCTCGCTTTACGCCCGCCTACCGGCTCACCGACCTGCCGCCGACGCCGGTGGATACTTTGGAAGAGGCCGCTTCGATAGCGGAGGACGTGGGAATTCATTACATAAGCATTGGAAATGTGCCGGGGCACCGCAGAAATTCCACCTTCTGTCCCGAGTGCGGCGAGCGGCTTATCCACCGGGTACATTTTTCAGTGTTGGAAAATAAAATTGAAGATGGTCGTTGTTCCGAGTGTGGTCACGAAATCCCCGGTATCTGGAAGTAGTTTTCATTTAAAATGAAGAAACGGTTGAGTCTGGCTGTTGTGGTGATGGGCTTTAGTGGTCTTGTTGCTCAAGTTTTACTGCTGCGGGAATTTATGGTCAGTTTTGCGGGGAACGAGCTAATCATCGGAATAATACTCGCCAACTGGCTTCTGCTGGAAGCGCTTGGTGCGGGGCTGGGTGGGTATATTTTCCCGAAAAAGGGGAAGCGGCCCGAGCTGTTTGTAAGCATAAACATTGTGTTTGCGCTAAGCTTACCCCTGGTTACAGCAGCAATCCGGCTCCTGCCGGCCTATGCTCCCGGTGGACCCGGGGAAGGGGTGGGGTTACAGACAGTTTTAATTTTCTCTTTTTTAGTTCTGCTGCCCGTAAGTTTGAGTCACGGGGCTCTGTTCAGCGGTGGCTGCCGGATCTGGACTCACTACGTTGGCCAGCCAGCGGAAACCGCCGGCCGGGTTTATGTGTTAGAAAGTGCAGGCACGATCCTTGGTGGTTTAGCTTTCACCTATCTGCTGGTGCTTTACCTGCCATCCTATGCTATCGTGCTCTTAGTAGCGGGGCTAAATCTTGTTATTAGTTTTTTTCTCCTACCATTTAAACGGTCTGAAGCGGGCGCCTGCGCCTGGAGCTGGAGTCTGGCCGGTCTGTTGACAATTCTGCTAATTGTCCTGGGTGCGGGCAGTATTACTTCATATTTTTATCAGCTTGACCGCTATACTCTCGGTCGTCGCTGGCCCGGGCAGGAGCTACTATTTTCGGAAAATTCTATCTACGGTAACATCGCGGTAGCTCGGCGGGGTGCTCAGCGAACTTTTTATCAAGACGGTCAACCGGTAACTACACTGCCCGACCCGGATCGCGTTGCTTTCGAAGGATTTGTTCACATACCTCTGCTTTTTCACCGCCAGCCCCGGGACGTACTGGTTTTCAGCGGGGGAGCCGGTGGGGTAATAGACGAGATGCTCAAACATAATCCTGACCGACTCGACTATGTAGAACTTGATCCACAGCTACTGGAGACCCTTAAACGTTTTCCCGATCCGTTAAGCGAGCGAGAACTGACTGATCCGAGGGTTAACCTTCATCATCGGGACGGCCGCCGGTTTATTGATCGATCAGAGCGCCAATACGACGTGGTGTTAGTTGGTTTCCAGGAACCATTTAACCTGCAAGTTAACAGATTGTTTACTCGGGAGTTTTACGAGAGCCTGGCGCGCCGTCTGAACTCAGAGGGGATCCTGGCCTTCCGTTTGCCGGGTTCAATGGCCTATCTCAGTGACGAAATGAGAAAATTAAACGCCAGCGTCCGCTCAGCTCTTGAAGAAGTCTTTGCTTCCGTAGTTTCTCTGCCTGGTGACGCGGGGAGCCTTCACCTGGCGTCGCCGGACGAGACAGCATTCGCTGCGGATAGTATGGAACTGGGCCGGCGGCTGGAGGAACGTGATGTTGACGCAATGCTGGTCAGTAAAGGTTACCTCCGGCATCGATTCGATGACCGCCGCCGGGACTGGTTCCGGGAGCGAGTAGAGCAGACCGAGGCCCGGGCGAACCTGGATTTTCGACCCGGGGCTGTCTACTTTTCGCTGGCCCACTGGTCTTCTCTATTTTCCCCCTGGCTGCGTCCGTTATTCAGCTTCCTGGAGAGGTTGTCTCTGACTAAGTTGTTGTTCGTCCTGGGCGTGGGGGGAATAGTTCTGGGTGGGGTTGTGCTTAGTTTTGCCACCTCAATACGTCCGACCCTGTTTCTGGCAATTTTAACTACCGGTTTTGCCGGCATGCTCTTTGACCTGCTGGTCATATTTTCCTTTCAGAGTCTCTACGGCTACGTTTTTTACTGGGTGGGATTACTGATAACCGCGTTTATGGCCGGGTCTCTACTTGGAGCCCTTGTCGCTAATAGGTACCTCCGCGATGATAAACCAGCCCTGGAGTTATTTTTTGGTATTGAGTTGTCACTTGTTATACTGGCTCTGCTTCTTCCACTGGTGTTAATTTTTTTCAGACAGCTCGCGGTCTCGCCCTGGCCTTATCACTATATATTTCCTTTGCTTTCCTGTCTTTCAGGGTTGTTAATTGGTGCCCAGTTTCCCCTGGCAAACAATCTCTTCATTTCTTCCGACGAGGAATCTGTAGGGAGAACAGCCGGCCTGCTCTACGGGGCTGATTTGCTTGGCGGTTGGATAGGTGGTATTGCCGGTGGAGCCGCGTTGTTGCCCCTGCTGGGGCTGGTGGAGACATCACTCTTTGTCGGCGGCTTAAAGTTAGTTAGCATCTTACTGTTGGGATTTGCCCTGTTTTTGTATGGTCGTTGAATGTTAAACTGAACGATAGAAGAATTATCGTAATTGTTTATCGCCTACTGTCAAATGCTGTTTAGTTCGTCATTTCGGGCAAGCGACCGCAGGGAGTGCGACACGGAATTCATCTGGTAGAGCAGTAATCGGTAATCAGTATTCAGTAATCAGTAAAGTTCAGTAATCGGTATTCGGTCTTCAGTAATCAGTAAAGTCAAAACCAATTACCGACAACCGGTTTCCCCGGTCTTACCGATTACTGATTACCGGGGTTCCACCGATTACTGGGCTTGTTGCAGATCGAAGTCCGCAATGACGAGCGTAAGATCAAGACCATAAAACCTTGTTGCGGGTTGCGAGTTACGAGTTACAGGTTAAAACCAATAACTGGAAACTATAAACTGGAAACCGGAGACCTTAAAATGGATTGCGGATCGAGGTCCGCAATGACGATCGTTAGCTCACGCCCGTAATGCCAGTGAGGGCGTTAAACAGTACAAATCAACAATGCTTCAAGTCGACGCAAATGAAATTGTCAGGCGATCCTTCTGTTGGGAGTAAAATGGTGATAGCAATGGGATTAATCAACGAAAAAAGTGAGATATTAATACCACTTGTTCTGGTCGGGTTATTCTTAGTTGTTTTTGTCGTTATTATAGGTTTTCAGCAGCCCGTTGAAGAGGAAAAAAGTGTCAGTGTTGAGGAGGGAGAAGTAAGTTTTGGACAGGTGCAGGTTGAGCCCGGGGAGAGGGAAATACGTTTCCCGGCCGAGGTGCAGAAAGCCGCCGGCGAAGTTACTTTTTTACTCCATCTGCAGGGTTATGAGTGGCTGCGAGAGGAGTCGGCTATTGTTTCGTCGGCTCGCCTGGCAGATCTGCAGGAAGCGGTAGCGCTGCTGGACTGGGCCCTCTGGGATGAGCTGTGGTATGAAGGTGAGCTGGCTTCAGACGCCAGAATGGATCTACACTTGCGTTTTCCGGGAGAGACGCGCGCCGGCGAGGAGCTGGTCGAACGCGACGAGGTTCGGCCCTGGGAGTTGATTTTCTTTGGCTCGCCGTATTTTGATGATATGGCACTGGAGACAACGAGCGTCATCGATTGCCGGAATTGTCCGCTTTATCCCCTGGAAAAAGAGCTAATTCGGGAGGAAATAACGGGGGGAGAATCGCTGCAACTGCGGGAAAATATATTGAAGGCAGGGAAAGAACTTGAAATGATAATATCTATTCCAGAGGTAGAGGAGTAGTGAGTTACCGGGCGCTGGAGCTCTTTATTCTTGGACTGACAGTTGCGTATGGTCCCTGCCTGCTGTTTTGTTCTCCGGCTATTCTTGCTTATATAGGTGGGACAAGTCGCGGCTGGCGCAGCGGTCTGAGATCGGCCTTAACTTTCAGCCTGGTTCGTTTGCTGGTCCAGGTTGTCCTGGTCTCACTGGCAGCTATGCTGGGAGTTTTATTAACCGAGCGACTGCAGCGGGGACAGGGAGGTCTGCAGATCGCCGGCGGAATATTTATCATAGTAATGGGGCTATTTTTGGCTATAGGCGGCAAGGACATCACTCAGAAGTGCTTCTGTCGCGGGGAAGGGGGAGCAGCATTCCTGGGCCTGGTTGAGGGGCTGGTCCCTTGCGCTCCTTTTCTGAGCGTTCTGGTCTATGCAGCCCTGCGAGCAGAAACCGTGCTCCAGGGGGTAGTGTTTGGCGCCGCGTTTGGTGGCGGTGCTTTTCTCTCGCCAATACTGCTGTTTTCGCCACTGGTGGGAGAAGTCGCCGGGAAATTGACGGGGAAGGGATATCAGCAGGTAATTGGCCGGATAAGCGGGCTACTGCTGATTGGGTTTGGTCTTCTACTGGCATTTGGCGGGATTTTTTGAGAGACTTTGTTGAATACCATATGAGATGCTAAAAGAAAGATTTTTGAGGATTCTACAAAGCCTTTAAGAGGGACATATTTTATTTTTCAATATTATAAAACTTAAGTTTTTGAACAACTTTACCTCCGAGGCATATTGGAAAGGGGTGTAAATACAACCACAGTTTTCATTGATTATCCGCCTGGAAGTGCATATAATCAAATTACTAAAAACTTAGCCCGGATAATGCACGACAGCATAACTGTCGTGAATTATCCGTCCGAAGGACAGCCGTTTATAGGCTTCTTGTTGGATATTAAACAAAATATTATTATTGCAGTTATTTTTACAGCCTGTAACTTACCAGTTGTTCTGTAAACGGGTGGGTTAACCCCGCCCATTTGACGAATGGGCGGCCCTTTGGGCGGCCTATGCTGAGGGTTCATGCATAGGCCGGGTTAGCAAAACTAATACCTTATGTAGTTCAAACATAATTTACCGATGATTCCCCGGAAATGTTTAATAACAGATGGGGAAGATCTCTAATTCCCTTTTTTATTTTTTGAGTTATAAACAGCTTGGGGAGGGTAAAAAAAGGATTAAGATTTAGATAAATTTTATGATTTGCTCTGATCTTTGCAGCTTCCCTTATAGGAGGATAGGCTATGGAAACCCTGAAAAATTTTACTCGTCGCAGGTCCGTCAATTTTTTCAAAGAAGACTGCTCCATGCCAAAAGAAGCATTAAGGAATATCGTCAATCTGGCGGGGCTTGCCCCCTCATCTTCAAACACCCAGCCCTGGGAACTCGTAGTGGTTGAAGATCCTCAGGCCAAAGAAAATCTTCGAGAATCTGCCTTTGATCAGCCGAAAATTACCGAATCCTCGTGTACACTGATTGTCCTGGCCGACCCTGAAGCCTATAAAAAAGAGAATCCTACTTACGAGAGTTTTGTTGAACGGGGGTATATGGAGGCCGAGGAAATGGAAGATTACACGGAGATGGTAGAGGGGCTTTATACCAACCTGGAAAAGCCCGACAGATATGCGGTAAAAAATGCAGCATTTTTTGGAATGTCGCTGATGTATGCGGCGGAAGCCTACGGCTGGCAGTCCCACCCGATGATTGGTTTTAATCCGCAGGAGGTAAAAGAAAAGTTTGAAATTCCGGAAGATTTAATTGTGACAATGCTTCTCTCCCTGGGTAAATTTGACGATGAAAATACTCTGCTGCAGCGCAACCGGAGAAAGAATTTCACAGATATTGTGAGCATGAACAGCTATAACCCGCCGGAGAAGCTGGAACTTGAAAATCCCTTTGTTGAGCAAATCAAGTCCGTAAAAATGGGGGATGACAACCTGAATCTCATTGGAGTTCAGCCAGAAGTTGGTGAACCCGTTCCTGATTTTGAATTAATGAAAGTTCCAGGTCAGACGATTACTCTGGCTGAGTTGTTGGACGGACCAGTCGTGATAAGCTCGGTTCCTTCTCTCGATACCCCGGTCTGTCAGCAACAGACTAAAAAATTTAGTAAGAAATTAAAAAATTATGATGAAAAAATAAATTTTGTCACGGTGAGTTGTGACACACCTTTTGCCCAGCAGCGGTTTAAAGAAAAGGAAGGAATCGACTGGCCGATTTACTCGGACATAAACGGACGGCAGTTCTCCAGCCGCTGCGGGCTTTTGATAGAGGGGGTTGGGCTGACGGCAAGAGCTGTCATGGTGGTTGATCAAGCTGGCGTCCTGCAATACTTTCAGTTGGTTGAAGAGGTCGGCGAAGAGCCTGATTACCAGGACGTGGAGAATTTTTTAAATGAAAATCAGCTCACAGATAGTTAATCACGTCTGAATTTTTTTAAATTTAACTTCAAGGTTTCTGTGATCAAAGCTATTTTTAAAAAACATTATAAAACTTAAGTTTTTGAACAACTTTACCTCCGAGGCATATTGAAGGAGTGGCTGGATTGACGTTAAATGGTTTTGAGTTGACTGCGATATTATTTGCTTTTGGTTTGACGACGCTGGCCGGGCTTTCCACCGGAATTGGTGGATTTATGGCCTTTTTTACCAAGCATACAAACAAGAAATTTTTAACGGCGGCGCTGGGGTTTGCCGCCGGAGTGATGATTTACATTTCATTTGTTGAACTGCTGGCCGACGAGGCTTTTGACATGGCGCCCAGCAAGCTGGTCGCCGTGGCGGCTTTCTTTGGCGGCATTTTACTGGCGATTATTGTTGACAACCTGATCCCGGAGTTTGACAATCCGCACGAGTTGCATACGGTTGAGGAAGTGGAGGAATTTATTGAAGAGACCAAAGACGAGTCCTCGCCAATTCACGACGCCGGTGAGCTGCACCGGACGGGAATATTTTCTGCGCTGGCAATATTTTTGCACAATTTTCCCGAGGGACTGATTACGTTTCTGGCGGCGCTCTATGACCCTTTACTGGGGATTACTATTGCCATAGCAATAGCGATTCATAACATACCGGAGGGGATCGCCGTATCTATGCCCTTGTATTACGCTTCCGGCAGCCGCAAAAAGGGATTGCTCTATTCGTTTCTGGCCGGCTGTGCAGAACCTATCGGGGCTTTTGTTGGTTTCTGGCTTTTGCTGCCCTTCTTAAGTGGTCCCGAGGACCCGGCCTTTGGAATTGTTTTTGGAGCAGTGGCCGGTATAATGGTCTACGTGGCATTGGATGAGCTGTTGCCGGCGGCCGAGAAATACGGCGAGCATCATCTTTCGATTTACAGTCTCATTTTAGGGATGTTTATAATGGCCGTGAGTTTACTTATGTTGGGGTAAGGGTTTATTTAAACTTTTCCTTCATAGCGTTAATTCCCTTGTTTGGACCAACCAGGACGAGCGTATCCTCTTCTTCAGGGGAGTCGTCTGCCCGGGGAGAGATGTTGATTTGTCCATCTGAGGATTTTATTGCCAGCACGTTGACCCCGTAACGGGAGCGCAGGTCAAGTTCTTTCAGACTTTTGGCAGCCATTT
>CAZMIT010000035.1:0-15873 GCA_964566495.1 uncultured bacterium
CAGAATAAATTTGGAGTTGATTTGAAGTGTTGTTCAAGCTGTTTATGTTATTTTTCTTGACCCCGCTGATAGAACTGGCTTTACTGTTAAAGGTAAGTCAATACGTGGGTGTTATTAACACAGTTATGATCGTAGTGATAACAGCAGTGCTCGGTGCCGGGCTGACAAAATATCAAGGGTTGTCAATACTATTTAAAATCAGGCGGGAAGTTATGGAAGGTCGCCCTCCAGGTGACTCACTTCTTGACGGGGTGATGATACTTTGCGGCGGCTTTGTCCTGCTGACGCCTGGACTTTTAACCGACGCTTTTGGTTTTTTACTTCTGATACCGTTGACAAGACAATATATTCGAGAATTTGTAAAGAAGCAACTAAAGCGCAAAATAGACCGGGGGAAACTTCAGTGGCGCGGCTAAGACTCCGATTCAGCACTGAAGCGGAATGAAGAAAAAAGCCGGTTTCTTTTTGTTAGTGGTTATAGCTGGAGCAATAATTTATCTAACTGTTAGCTATATCATTTCTATTCAAGCAGCACTTACGTCTGGCTATTGGGAGCGACGGATCGAAAGTCACACCGGCTTACAAACAACGGTTGAAGAGGTAACCTACACCTTCCCTTTTACTTTTGAATTAAGCGCCGTCGAGCTTGCTTCTCCACCGCCAGATGACCACCATTTTTCGATTACAACAAAAAAAATGGATGTGGCTTTTTCTCTCCTCGGAGCAGTGGGGGGAAGCGTGAAAATAACTTCTTTAAGCCTAAAACAGCCCCAGGTATCCAAAAGTGACGAAAACTGGGCGGAGTTCAGGGAATATCTCGTTAGTCTTTTCCTGGAGAACCAGGTAAATCGTGTTGTCCTATCGGAGGGTTGGCTGGGAGACAGTTATTTTCAAAATCTTGACTTTACTATCAACCAGGAGAGCACAATTAGTGCTAAAATCAGCGATTTTCGGCTGAATACTGGAAATTTTAGTGGACATGTCGTCTATAGTCCTGAAGTTAAAGAAATTTACTTAGAGGATTTTTATTTCAATTTTATTGACACAGGTAAAATATTGGAGTATCTTCCAGTAGAATTTTTCGGCTTACCGTTACCCGGGGGAGGGGTACTGAGTGGCGAAATTGACAGATTTAAGATTACTGAAGAGCAAGTTGACGGCCGGGGGAAATTACGTTTGCAAGCTGGCGAAGAGAGTTTATCGAGTCTGGATTCTTTAAGCGGTAATTTTAGCCTTGATTACAAAAGCAATGACGAAGTCGAGCTCAGTTTTAATGATTTATTGATCAACAACCTTGTGACTCCGTTTAAGCTCGAACTGTATGCCGGTCGAGAAATAAAACCAACGGTCCAGTTTAAAGCAGCCACGGCTGAAGTAAAGGACTGGTTGGCTCTGGCAGAGCTGTTTGCTGACTTTTCCCGAAGAAACTTACCTGAAATTTCCGGTACCGTGCAACCGGTTAATTTGACAATCCCCCTCGAACGAGTTGAAACTGCGCAGGAAACAATAATTATTGAAAGCCCCTTAATTGAGACGGAAGATATAGTCTTTCAGTCTACCACCGACACAACTGCTATCGTTTTAAATGAAGGTAATCTTGAGATTAAACCGGTAGAGTTGACCAGTAGGGAGAGGACTTTAACTGTTAGTGGAGAGATGACGGGTATTTTTGCGACTGCGGAAGAGAGGGAGCAAATTGAAGTAGTAATCAGCAGCCGGGGATGGCCCGGTGCCACGGCCGACTACTTTTTACCAGCCATTGTGAGCTGGCCCACCGCCTGGCTACCTGAGGGGGAGATTGACCTGGAGTTGATCTACCAGGGCCGCCCGGCAGCAGTGGAGCTGGCAGGAGAAATCCATTCAAACAGAGTTGAGTTAGCCGGAATAGAGGTTAAAAATCTAACAGGAAGTTTTTTCACGGAATCTGATGATATAGTTTTCTCTGAGCTGACGGGAGAAGTTTTTGGCGGAGCATTCGATTGTGAGCTGACGTCGATTGAACCGGGTTATAATCTCTCAGGATACTCTAGCCGGCTGAACCTCGAGCATACGGAAGACGCCTGGTGGAGAAAGATTATTGAAGAAGGAAACTTGACCACTTACTTTAATCTTGACATGGAGCCCGGTGAAGGCATCCTGAGAAATGGACGAGCGCACCTTTTTGGCTGGAGTTTTGTTTTTAAACCTGAGCTAAGGTTGGAAGAAAACTTGGCCCGCGTATGGAACCAGGTAGAGCAAGCGCTTGTCGAAGCAATTGAACCGGGAGCAGGGCAAGAAGTTTTCAAGCAGATTGACTCTATCCCCGGCCAAAACTGGTCTGATCTTGAAGGGGCTGTTAATATCGAAGCCGGTGTCGTCTATTTTGATGACTTGCAGCTCATAAATGAAACTTACGAACTTCGTATCTCCGGGGAGATTGATCCCCACGAAGAATTGCTTTCACTGGAAATAGAGCCGCGAATAGCGGAGTCACTTCTGGAGGAAATTGGCGGCTCTATGGTGGGCGGGGTTCTCTCGGGGCCACTGCCTGATTTTGAACTCAGGGGAGGATTTGACGGTTTATGGCAGGTCAACCCGGACCATTACCGGCAAAAGCTGAAAGATGAGTTTGAAAGGCGGCTGGAAAAGCTGATGGAGGAGGACCCTGGTATAATCTTCAGAGAGATTCTGGGCTAATAACACGATTCTCAATTTAGCTTATTTATGGTAAAGTTACACAGTTTTAACCGAGAAATAGAATAAATACGGAGGTGCTACGATGGAGTTTGCTCGTGTAGTGGGCAATGTAGTGGCAACGCGAAAAGAAGAAAAGGTCCGTGGTCGGAAGTTTTTAGTTCTGCAACCGGTAAATCTGGACATGGAACCCAATGGCAGTGTGAAAGTTGGTGTCGACGCCGTGGGAGCCGGCGAGGGCGAACTGGTTTTATTTGCTACCGGAAGCACTGCCCGCCAAACCCATTTGACTGAAAACCGTCCGACCGACTGTGTGATAATGGCTATTGTGGATTCCGTTGATCTTGAAGACGGACGGGTTTACGACAAAGCTGAAGAGGAGAAAAATAAATGAAACCCGGACGTGTTATTGGTCGGGTGGTCTGCACCCAGAAATATCCCGACTTCAAAGGTGAGCGATTTCTTCTCGTGCAACCCACCGACTGGAAAAAGAACGATCGGGGCGAACCAATAGTCTGCACTGACGCTGTTGGTGCGGGCTATGAAGAGTTTGTTTTTTATATTGAATCCCGAGAGGCGGGGTTGGCTCTCGGAGAAAAAGCACCACCCTCAGACGCCAGTATCTGTGGGATTATAGACGGCGTGGATATGGAGGAAGAGGTATGGAAATAGGTATAGTTGTCGGTCGAACCTGGGCTACCCAGAGACACGAAAGCATGGAACCACTACGAATGCTACTGGTCAAACCTTACGATCCGGTAAAAGAAGAATACGAGGGACTTCCCTACCTCTGTCTCGATAAAAACATAAACGCCGGAGTTGGCGATCAGGTGTTGATGGTAGACGACGGCGGCCCCTGTAGAATGATATTGGACGATGAATTGGCTCCGGTGCGTGGTTTTGTTATAGGGGTGGTCGACGACATCCACATCAATGAGGACTGCCGGCGAGAGTTTGTAGAAAACTAATAAAACTGTGAAAGCGGAGGAGTTCAAGAGCCGGCTTTCCGAACGAAAATTACGTACTGACCTGGAGCCGGTCAAAGAAGCCCTTAGTCGCTGGAATAATTTTGATTTTAGTATTGTCCAGGTTGTTGGCTCAAATGGCAAGGGGACCGTGGTTCATCTGCTGGAGAAGGCGCTCAACAAGCTGGGACGCGCAACTGTTTCCTGCACTTCTCCCCACCTTATAACTCCGACCGAACGTGTGAAATACAACACCCGGCCCCTGAATAATTCTGATTTTTATGGAACACTTTCCGAACTTGACCGGCAAACTGGCCAGTCCCTGACATCTTTTGAACTCTTGTTTCTGTTGGCAGTCCGTGAAGCAATTGAAAAAAATGTTGATTATCTGCTATTGGAAGCCGGTATGGGCGGCCGCTGGGATGCAACCAGCGCTTTGAGTGCCGACTGGACGGTCTGCACAGGAGTTGAACTGGAACATACTGAGTATCTGGGCACAACCCGAGAAGAAATATTAAGCGAACTAACCGCTCAGATAGCTTCTGAGAGTGGTCTGATTGTTCCAAAATTGGAGACGGAATTGAGCGATTATATCAGAAAACAGGCCCGCAAAAGAAATTTAAAGTTAAAAGAAGTAGAACCCACAGAACCGGTGTTGGCGCAAAACAGGCAGCTGGCCGCTAATACGCTGAACGTTTTAGACGAGGTTCAACTAACTCCGGCGGTTGAACTGCTCGAAAAAATAGAACCGCCGCCGGGTCGACAGACGTTGTTGTTGCAAAACGAGCGGAGTTATTTCCTGGACGTGGCTCACACTCCGGCGGCTGTTGAAGCGGCACTAAAGGCTCGCCCCGTCCAGGACGAAGGGAAATGGTACACGGCTTTCGGCTGTCTGCAGGGCAAACGGGCGGCAGAGATGATTAATATCATAACAGAAGACTGTTCTGCGAATAGACTGTTTTTAACCGCGCCTCCATCGCCTCGCAAGATGGCTCTGGCAAAGCTTGTTGATCACGCGCCGCCGGGCGCTAAAAGCAGTGAAGCAGAGGAATTAAATCAGCTATTTTTAAACCTGAGTGAGCCGGGCGACGGCCTGACGGTGATTGGCTCATTTTCTCTCGTCGCTCTTTTTTACAATAAATAGCTCTCTGTCAGGGGGAGTTTTTAAAGAGGGCGGCAGCACCACAGATATTAGCAACAGGTGGTTGACTAATAATAATGAAAATAATTGCAGAGGTTTATGGTGGGGTTGGCTGGTTCGTCTTAACTCTGTTTGTGCTGCAATGTATGATTGCATTGCCGGTTAGTGGCGGAGCCGCTGAAGATTTATTCATGCGAGGATATGAAAAATTTGAAGCCGGTGACTACGAAGATGCTTTGTCCGATTTCGAGCGGGTTTTAGAGCGATTTCCGGAGAGCAACAGGGCTCGTGACAGTCGGTATTTTCTGGATCGGTTGCGCCTTTATTCGGTGCGAGGAAGAACTCGTCAACTTCTGGTGAGGGTTTTGCTGACGGAAGGACGACAAGTAGAAGGACAGCTGCAGCGTCCATACGTACTCCTGGACGGGCAAGAGGACAAGGTGACCGATTTAGGTAGCGGTCAGGACTTCTCGGCCAGCCTTGAGGGTGAGGATATTGTTTTCAGCTCCGAGGGACAACAATTTGAGTTATCAGAAGCCAGTTTAGAGCCTCTTTCCCTGGAAAGTGGTTACTTCAATCTCAACGGAATTGACTACCGGGGGCGTTTAGAACTACAGAAAAGCGGAGCAAAACTACAGGCAGTCAACGTGCTGTCCTTAAATAAATATCTCTACGGCGTAATCAAGAAAGAGTTAGCTCCGGATTGGCCGATGGAAGTTATGAAGAGCCAGGCCGTAGCTTCACGTTCCTTTGCACTCAACATGATGACCGGCGAAGAAATTGAGGGGGAGAAACTGAGGGCGGACGTTTCAACTCAAGTTTACGAGGGAAAAACAGCCGAGACAGACCGGGGAAGACAGGCAGTCGAGGCAACCAGGGGAGAGGTGTTGGTTTACGCCGGCGAGATTGTTCCGGCTTTTTTTCATGCAAATTCAGGCGGTTATCTGGAGGACGGCCGGCACATCTGGGGGGGCGAGGGGTTTACTTTTATTGAACCCGGTCCTGACAACTGGAGCAGGGAAACCCAACACTCCCGATGGGAGAAAGAGCTTGCAATAGATGAATTAAGCGCACAATTAGAAGCAGCCGGTCACGCTCCCATGGCTTCTGACCCCGGCCTACGGGCGGTCGGAATTCTTCCCTCGGGTAGGGCTTCCGAAGTGAGCTATCTGACCGCGACCGGTGAACGAACAACATTAAACGCCAACGATTTCCGAATGGCAGTCGGGGGCGACCGGATTAAAAGTAGTTGGTTTGAAGAGATTCGTCGCTCCGGGCGAGAAATTTTTTTTAAAGGGCGGGGCTGGGGCCATGGAGTTGGAATGTCACAATGGGGGGCAAAAGAAATGGCCAAATCGGGTAAAAACTATCGAGAAATTCTTGAGTTTTATTTTCGCCATGCGGAGTTTTCAAACAACCTGAACGAATACCTCAGTGAAAGCCGTTAGAAGGAGATTAACAGATGTCTAATATTGCTAAAATAAGGCAGGTCCTGGTACCCATAGTGGGACGTCCAAACGTCGGAAAATCTACTCTATTCAACCGCCTGATAGAGGAGGAAAAAGCAATTACAGGCAGCATCCCCGGCGTAACCCGGGACCGTATCACCGGAACAATAGCGTCTGACAGGGGCACCGTTACACTGGTTGACACGGCCGGTTTTCAGCCCGATCACCCGGCACCGTCGCCCGGATTTATTTTAAAACAGATTGAAACAATGGTTGAAGAGGGCGAAGTAATACTTTTTGTGATCGACGGTACTTCAAACATTTCCCAATTGGATCGAGAAATTGTTAAACAACTTCGTCCAGTTTGTGAACAGGTGATAGTTGTGGTAAACAAGGTCGATCCGGGTCGTGATTTACAGGTTGTTGCAGCGGACTACTATGAACTCGGACTCCAGCATGTAATTCCTGTCTCCGCCGCTCATAACCGTAATCTGAAGGCTCTTCGGGAAAAAATCTTTGAGCTGGCACCGGAGATTTATGCGCCCCCCGAGAAGAGAGGTTTAAAGCTTGCCCTCACGGGACGCCCGAATGTCGGCAAATCAACCCTGTTCAACTCAATACTTGGTTACGACCGGGTGATGGTCAGCGAAGAACCGGGGACAACAAGAGACGTTGTCGACGTTGCCTTTACCGTTGACGACAAGCGTTATCACCTCCTGGACACGGTAGGGATCAGGAGAAAAAGCCAGGTAGAAGAGGAAGTAGAAGAGGCAGCAGTAATGCGTAGTCTGCGCAGTCTTGAAGGTTGCGATATTGCCTGTCTGATGCTCGATTGGAACGATCGGGTCAGCAAGCAGGACCAGCGACTGGCCGGTTTGATTGTTGACCGCTACCGGGGCTGCATTATACTTGTTAACAAAGCAGATGAACCGGACGAAAAAAACGAAAATAACTGGAGAAATCATATTGCTGAGCGCCTGCACTTTTTAAAATATGCGCCGGTTCTTTTTACGAGCGGTAAAAAGAGACGGGGACTGGCCAACATATTTTCCACCGCTGATGCTATATATGAGCAAATGCACTGTCGGATTGAAGCAAACCAGTTGCATAATGCGTTCCTGGATCTAAAACAGAGGATTACCTGGCCGTCCAGCAGCAGTCAGGACGTAATCCTGAAACAAATCCGCCAGGTGGACATAAATCCGGTTACATTTGAAATAGAGGCAAACAATCCCAGCCACCTGACTGCAAGTGACCTGCGACATTTACGAAAATTGCTGCGCGATCAATTAAATCTAACATTTGCACCAATTAAGCTAAATCTTGTCGAGAGATTAGACGAAGAAAGCGAGGGATAAGCGTGGAGGCGTTGTCCGGAATTTTGTTTGTTGTATTTGGTTATTTACTGGGCTCAATTCCTTTTGCGTTACTATACAGCCTTTACATTGCTGGTGGGGATGTACGCGAGCTGGGCAGCGGTAATATTGGGGCGACAAACGTCGGCCGAAACTTTGGCTGGATGGCCGGGTTGTTAGTTCTGGCTCTCGATTTTGCCAAAGGAGCGCTGCCCGTCTACGCCGTATTTTACTGCCTGGGCTCAGCGGAATTAATAGCCACACTTGCAGGCGTTGCTGCCGTGCTCGGTCACGTCTTTCCAATTTATTTACTTTTTCGAGGCGGCAAGGGGGTCGCCACATCAGCCGGTGTTTTTGCCGTACTTTTGCCCTGGGCAACGCTGGCCGCTGTGCTGCTCTTTTCAATTGCTCTCTCCAGTCGTTACATGGCCGTTGCCTCGCTGACCGGAGCGGCGACACTGCCCATTGTTTCAACTATTGTTTATGGTCCAGACCATCCCGGAGTTTACGCCGCCTACTTATTGGCCCTGGTAGTATTTGTGAGACATCGGAGCAATATCAAAAGGCTCTGGAAAGGTGAGGAGGGTCGCCTGTTTTGACTCGCAAAATACTACACGTGGACATGGACGCTTTCTTTGCCCGGGTTGAGAAAGTGGATCGTCCCGAGCTTCGTGGAGAAGCAGTAGTAGTTGGCGGTCAGAGCGAACGGGGAGTCGTCTCCACCGCCTGCTATCGAGCCCGCCAGCACGGGATTCACAGCGCCATGCCAATGAGGCAAGCGCGTCAGCTATGTCCGCAGGCTGAATTTTTGCCGGTGCGAGGTGAACGTTACAAAAAAGTTTCCAAAAATCTGTTACAAATTATGCGTTCTTACACACCGCAGGTGGAACCGGTTTCCCTGGACGAGGCTTATCTCGACGTTAGCGGTGTGCTCCACCGCTATAATTCAGCTTATCAACTGGGACAGCAGATTAAGGAAGAAATTAATGAGCAAACGCACCTGACCTGTTCTGTTGGAATCGGTCCAAACAAGATGATTGCCAAGCTGGCTTCGGAAGACTGCAAACCCGATGGGCTGCAGGAGGTGGAAGAGAAGGAAAAAGATAATTTTCTACTTCGGTTACCGCTGGGAGCAATTCCGGGGATTGGCGAGAAGACGGGAGAAAAACTACAAAATATCGGGATAGACTCGATAAGGAAGTTACGCGAAGCAGAAGTCTCTCACTTAAAACAGGAGCTGGGCATTCGAGGAATTATTCTTCAGAAACGCGTCCTCGGCGAGGATCCAACGCCTGTGAAAACTGCGGAGGAGACAAAGTCGATCAGCAACGAAGAGACTTATTCAGAAGATCTTGAGGAGCGAAGTAAAATAAAAAAATTACTTTTCCGCTTAACTGAAAAAGTTGGTCGTCGGTTGCGGGACAAAAAACTTGAGGCAAAGACGGTTGAGATAAAGGTCCGCCGGGGTGATTTTACCACTTTAACGCGTAGTTACACCGGGCGCCGGCACACCGATGTAACTGAACGGCTTTGCAAGGCTATGGCTGCTCTGTTTGATGAGGTTAAAATTGACGAGCGGGGAGTGCGACTGCTGGGTGTTGGTGTTTCTAATCTGCGCCCTGCAGACAGCCAGGAAGAACTTTTCGAGGCTTCTGATGAGCAGAGAAAAGCCAGGTTAAACGAACTGATGGACAATTTAAACGAAGAATACGGTGATCAAACAATCGTTCGCGGAGGCACAATTATTGCCCAGGACTAAACTGCAAAACTTATAATTTTTGTAACTATTCACCTTATCTCCCCCCCCTTGAGGGGGAAACACAAACTGACCCTCTCCCCCCAGGAGAAGAGGATAGATGAGTAATTATCAATTTTTGATAAAATACTACAATTGATTTAAAGTTTAATCATGGGCTCACTCCGGCAATCCATGTTAAAATCCCGGTGGGAATGGATTTCTCTTTTCGCTGGAATGACGGATTTTTAGAGTGAACTCAATAATCGGAAATAAAAGGAGAGTAAAGAATGGCAACTGAGACTGTAGTTAGCGGCATGCGGCCTACGGGTCCACTTCACCTTGGCAATTATTTTGGAGCTTTGAAGACCTGGTTAGAATTACAGGAAGTGGAGACGTGTTACTTTTTTATCGCTGACTGGCATGCTTTGACAACTGGTTACGAAGAACCGCAAGAATTAGACCAAAACAGTCGTGATGTTCTTATTGACTGGCTGGCTGCAGGCCTGGATCCGGAAAAATGTGTAATTTTTAAACAGTCTGACGTTCCTGAACACGCCGAACTCCATTTGCTTTTAGAGATGTTAACCCCGGAATCATGGTTAAAGCGTAATCCTACTTACAAGGCGGCCAGAGAGCAACTTGACAAAAAAAAGACAAGCAACGTAGGCTTCCTCTCCTACCCGGTGTTACAGACGGCAGATGTTTTAGCCCACAGAGGAACTAAGGTGCCGGTTGGCAAGGATCAGAAACCGCACCTGGAAATGGGTCGAGAAATTGTTCGCCGGTTCAACCACCTCTACGAGGCCAACCTGCCGGAGATGAAGGCGCTTATCCGGCAAACTCCACAGCTACAGGGGCTGGATGGTCGTAAAATGTCTAAGAGCTATAACAATTGTATTTATTTGAGCGACTCCCCGGCTACACGCGAGGAGAAGATAATGTCGGCCAAAACCGATAGTGGTCCCGAACCTGGCGCCACACTGCCAGAGGAGGGACCGGTGGCCAACCTGTTTACACTCCTCGAGTTATTCGGAGCTCCAGATACACTTGTTGATTACGAAGAAGAATATCGGGCCGGTGAGATACAGTATGGTTACATGAAACAGGACCTGGCGGCCGCTTTGAACAGTTACTTTGAGAAATTCGACGCCCGGCGAAGAGAGCTTGAGGAAGCCCCGGGTGAGCTAAACAAAGTTTTAACTCGAGGTCGCGAGCAAGCGAGATCCAGCGCCGCTGAGACCCTGAACATCGTGCGCAAAAAAATGGGGCTTGCATAAATGTTTAAAAAGATTGCTCTCGCCCAGATTAATACAACTGTGGGAGATTTCAGTGGTAACCTGGAGAAAATAATTTCTTTTGCCGAACAAGCAGAAAGCGCCGGGGCCGGGCTGGTCTGTTTTCCCGAGCTAGCTCTCTGTGGTTATCCGCCCCGTGACCTGTTATTTCGCTCAGCTTTTCTTCGTTATAACGAAAAATCACTTGAAGAACTGTGCAAGCGGGTTACCAGTATTGACCTGATAGTCGGATATGCTTCCAGTCTTTCGAGAGAAAAAGGCAAACAGGCTCAAAATAGCCTGGTCTGGATAAGAGACGGCGAAGTGATTTATGAATACAACAAGAATTTGTTGCCTGTTTACGATGTTTTTGACGAAGAGCGGCATTTCAAAGCCGGCGAACCGCCGGAAGTATTCGACGACCTGGTTTTGACCATTTGTGAGGACATCTGGTATGCACCCGAGCTGGAGAGTGATTTTCTGGCAGACGATTACGATCAGCGACCGTTAGACCAGGTTGAGATGTCGGCGGAGACTGCCGTATTAAACACGGCCGCCTCCCCTTTTGTTCGCGGTAAAGAAGAGTTCCGCGACGAGTTGTTTGCGCACCTGACGCAGCGTTACGAGATACCGCTGCTATTTTGCAACCAGGTGGGCGGGAACGACTCACTCATATTTGACGGCAACTCCCGGGCCTGCGCCAGGACCGGCGAAGTCATCGCCCGGGGGGCACCTTTCGAAGAAGACTTATTAATAGTGGAACGACAGGAATTGCTTGACGGTGACAGTCGGGATAAGGTTATAACCCCGGCAACAAATTTTCCTAAAAAAGAAGAGGCAACAGTTTATAGAGCTCTGGAACTGGGGTTATCCGATTACCTTGAAAAATGTGGTTTTGAGCAGGTGCTGCTTGGGATATCCGGGGGTTTAGACTCATCGCTGGCGGCAACGATTGCGGCTGACGCTCTCGGCCCAGAAAATGTCCTCGGCGTTTTAATGCCCAGCCAGATAACCAGCAAGGAGAGCATCGAGCACGCCGAACAGCTGGTCGATAACCTGGGTATGGAAAGCCGTCTTTATAAAATTGAGGAGCTTTTCGACAGTTATCTTGAACTGCTGCAGGAGGATTTTAAGGAGACCGAGTGGGATACGACGGAGGAGAATATCCAGGCACGAATCCGGGGCAACATACTGATGGCCCTCTCCAACAAGTTTGGTCACCTGCTCATTTCGCCCGGTAACAAATCGGAACTGGCCGTCGGCTACTGCACCCTGTATGGTGATATGACCGGTGGGCTGGCGCTGCTCTCCGACGTGCCCAAAACCCTGGTTTACCGTCTGGCAGAGTATCGCAACGAAAAGTCGGCCGTCATACCGGAAATAATCCTGGAAAAACCACCGTCGGCGGAGCTGGCCCCGGACCAGAAGGATACGGACGATTTGCCGTCCTATGAGGTGCTTGACCAGTTGATTGAACTCTACGTGGAAAAACATTGTTCAATGCGTGAGATGATTGAGGCCGGATTTGAACCCGGTCTGGTGAGGGAAATAGTACGTAAAATAGACTATAACGAATACAAACGTCAGCAGGCCCCGGTTGGTTTTAAAGTCACTTCTAAATCGTTTGCCACCGGCTGGGAGATGCCGATCGCCCAAAAATTCATACCGTAGAAAAAGATTTTTAAAAAATTTCCTGTTCTTTGAGCCACGTTAAAAATAAGAGAGTTTAAATTATTTAAAATGGTTTTTCATTTTCGTAGTTTTGCTCTTGACCGTCATTCCCGCGGAAGCGGGAATCCAGAGACTTTGAATTTAAACAGTCTATGGTCACCGGCCAAAAGGCATTGGTTGAAGCTCGAAAGGTCAACGTCAAAGCCACTGGATTGTCCGGTCAAGCCGGACAATGACGCCCGAAAATCTCTGGATTGCCCGGTTAAGCCCGCAATGACAAACACAGAAGGACGTCATCCCGGCCTCCGAGCCGGAAAATACCAGCTTAAAGTTCAAAGCCAAAAGCTAAAAGCTAATTCAAATTCATTAAGTTCACATAATCTTGTTTATGTTCTTGAGCTTGACGTCATTCCGGACAAGCGACCCCGGACTTGATCCGGGGGAGCGCGACCCGGAATCCATCTTGATTTTGACGTGGTTATTCGTTCAAGACAAAGGGGGGGGAATTGTTGTCCGGTACGGGTTAAAACCTATAACTGGAAACTATAAACTGAAAACTGGAAACTGAGAACTTAAAATGGATTGCCCGGTTAAGCCGGGCAGTGGCGAGTGTAGATTGTAGATTGTCCAATCAGGCCCGGCAATGCCGTATGAACGGGCCGCATAGAGAAAAATCTTGAAGGCCAAACTGATATTAGGACTGATTAAAGATGGAATTGATAGTACTTGGTGCCGGTGGATTTATGCCTGACCCGGGATTTCCCGTGCCCGGTTTTGTAGTTCGCCACGAGGGAGTTAACTATTTGCTGGACGCCGGCGAAAATTCGCAGACACAAATGGCTAAATACGGAATATCAAGGGTGAAGTTCACCGCTGTCTTAATTTCCCACATGCACGGTGACCACACCCTGGGACTGCCCGGTGTGTTAATTCGCCGGGGACAGGAAGGAGGCGAGAAGCCGTTAAGGTTGTTTGGACCTTCCGCTCTTCAGGATTACGTCAGTTCAACGCAAAAATACTTGAGTTACAAGCTTCATTACGAGACGGAGTTTGTCTCTTTGTCAGAAAGCAAAAGCTTTACTCTGCAGAATCTCCAGCTGACCACTCAGCCGCTGATCCACCGACTTGAAGCGCATGGTTTTGCGCTCCAGGTTTCCCGCAACAAACGTAAGTTTCACCCGGAAAAGGCCCGGTCACTTGAAATACCCGAGGGGCCGCTCTGGGGAGAGTTACAGCGGGGAGAGGTAGTAGAGCTGGAGGATGGACGGGTGATAAAACCGGAACAGGTGAGTGATCCGCCCCCCCGGGGGGAACGGTTAGTCTACATAACCGACACGAGACCACTTGAAGAGTATCCGGCCGAGTTTCAGGAGCCCGACCTGTTGATTCACGAGGGAATGTTCCTGGAGGCTGAGCGGGAGCAAGCCGAGAAAAAATTTCACTCAACGGCCTTAGAAGCAGCTCAAGTAGCCCAAAAACTGAACGCGAAAAGATTGCTGTTAACTCATTTCAGCCGTCGCTACGATGATCCGGGCGTTCTCGCTCGAGAGGCGGCGAAAGAATTTACGGAGGTAGGTCTGGCGAAACCGGGAATGAAAATTGAAATAGATTAACCAAAAATCATGTAGGCTGCTACTGCCAGCGATATTAAAATGATACCGATACCGATGAAATAGGGAATCAGCGTTAGGTCGAAGCTGGATTCGTCATCTTCCTCTGGCATGTTTACCATTTTCACTCGTTCATCTTTGAATATGTAGCCCGATCCAATCTCACCGTCCCAGAAACTGGCTTTGACTTCATAGTAGTCGTCCGGATTCCCTTCATAGGTGGGGGGGAGTTTATCGGCCACACCGACACCGAGCACTGTGGCTTCCAGCGGTTTTGAAGCGAAATCATACTTTTCGGACTGCAGCTCTTCCGGAAGTTCAGAAGAAATGGCACCAAGTGCGCGAACGTAAATTTCGTCCTCGCTCTGGAGAGACTCCGGGGGCGCTCCTTTGAAGGGTATAGTGAGGACTGAAAGTAAGTGTTCACTTTTTAGTTCATCCTCTTCCTCATCTTCGTCTTCACCCGCCGAGCGGCGGTGTTTTTCGGCCAGAGCTCCCTTCATGCTGCGACTTAACGCCTTTTGGGTTATCAATTGAATTTTAACGCTGTAATTAAGCTTACCTTTTGGGATAATGCTGCTAATTAAGCGGTAAAACCATTCTTGCGCACTATCGTTGTCAAAATTTTCTACGGATTGCCAGAGTTCAGATTTCTTTTCAGGTTCACGTAAAAACTTTTTTACCGACTCTCGTGCCTGTTTGTGGTCAGCCTGGGTGACCTCACCTGAAATACTGGTCACCCGTTCAAAGGTTTGCTGGAAAAGGAGGGGTTTGTCCTGCATATCAAAATTTTGCAGTTTTTCATCCGTGTCAAAGAGGGCCAGATTAAGAGTGCGGAAGCCTGCTTCGTCGTCGGACATCTGTTCAAAGTAAAAGGCTCCGTACAATTTTTCTGTTGGCGAGGAAAAAGTTCCCCAGCCTACCAGCAACGGCGGTTCGTCTCCAACGAGCTGTGGAGTTTCTACACTGACGCTTGCTTCAACAGGTTTTTCTTCTCGTTTGATAATATCTTCCGGCTCTGGCATTTTTATTGATTCCCCTGCAATAAAGGTTTGTTCTACTGAAAAATGGTGGTAACCAAAAATCTACGTCATCGACTTTGACGTTGCCTTTTAGTAGATCAAATTCAACGCCACTGGATTCCCGCTTCCACGGGAATGACAATCAAAACCGAATAAACGGCAATCCAAAGAAATTGTCGTCCCGGTAGCGGATCAAGTCAGGCATGACGAACACAGAAGCTCGTCATTCCGGCCCCCGATCCGGGAAACACCAGCTTAAAGCTCAAAGCCAAAAGCTGAAAGCTAATTTAAATTCATTAAATACTCATACTCTTGTTCATGTTCTTGAACTTGACGTGGCTATAGTTCAACCCCGTAAAAATGGATTGTGGGTCAAGCCCTGGGACGTTATTCGTTCCCTCAATGACGTGGGAGCGCTTAATTTATTAGTGGCCACCTTTATATTGCCACCTCACATTTTACCTTTTGGGGATTGAAATGAAAAGGTTCCGAAGCGGGCGCTTTCTTGATAACATCTATGTTTAGTTTGTTGACGTTAAAATTTTCAAATCCTTAATTTTTTCACTCACAGTTTTACCGGTCATTTTTCGTATTTGTTTAGCGTCCCCATCTTTTCTCCCCCATTGGGGGAGAGAGGATTAAGGGGGGCGCTAAACAGGTACCATTTTTCTATAAAACAGGAGATAGAATATGGGCACAATACTGAACCGCATTGTTGAACAAAAAGAAGATGAAGTGGAAAATAAACGGCGGGCTGAACCTCTCAAAACTCTGCGCTCCAAAGCCGAGGGGAGGACAAGGAAAAATCTGTTTCAAAAAGCAATTGGGGACGATAAGATAGATTTAATTGCTGAAATAAAACCCTGCTCGCCGTCAGCGGGACGTATAACCGCTCTGGCCCCGGAGGAGATTGCAGCCGTTTATTCCCGTTCGCTGCCGGCGGCTCTCTCAATCTTGACCGACGAACAATTTTTCG
>CAZMIT010000036.1:0-15164 GCA_964566495.1 uncultured bacterium
TAGAAACCAATGTTGGCGCGCAGAGTGTAACGCTCAATCTCGGAGAATTCCGCCTCGGCAACCACTGAGGGCAGCAGGGGCAATGAAAACTCCGAACCAATAAAATACTTCATTTCCGACGAAGAATAATCGTCAATTAAATCGTTGTTGATATTATTGTTGTTGTTATCAGGAGCAAGGTCAATATCATCCGGATCGGCCTCTATCTGAACCATACCAACACCGGCATAAGGGGTTATCGAGGGTGTAAATGGGATCGGTACGCCCACTTCCTGGCTGACCGAAAGGTCAACGCCATAGGTAAGCAGGTCGAGATCGCTGACACCGAGCAGTTGCGTCCCACTGGCCCTCACTGCCATGTCGGGCATCATTGGACGCCCAAAGGGGCCGAAGTTTAAGCCATATTTAAGTGAGGCGCCAAGCAACTGTGTATTACCACCGGGATCGGCCGAATAAGAGGCAGAGACGTCAATCCCAAAGGGTAGCCCCTTGGCAGCCCGCAGACGCGGCAGTGGCAGCGTTCCGGGCGCCGAGCCGTCAAAACCTTTGTCCATGTAGGGTTCGCTCTCCAATTGAACAAAAGTTACGTCAGCACCAACGTCAAAACCAATAATGCCGCGCGTTCTTGCCGGGTCGGCGGGAGCATAACTTACCGCCAGCCCAACGTCACGAGCAAAATCATCAAACTGGTCCTGAGCCATATCAAGTAATTCAATATCTCTTGCTTCAAGTACCTCTCCAGGTAAAAGAAGTGCAACTGAGAAACATAAGATCAGCGCAACAAGCGTCAACTTATCGTTACTCATCAAAAATCACCCCGTAAAAAGATTGATCGAACATTTATTTGAAGAAACTATTTTATCGCACCTTACCACCATAGTCAAAGCATCCAATTGATATCTCCGGTAGTTCCCAACAATTTCGTCATTGCGGGCCCCGACCCGCAAGAAGTTCAGTAATCGGTGTTCGGTCTTCGGTAATCGGTTTTAACTTCACTGAATACTGATTACCGATTACTGATTACTGCTCTACCAGATGGATTCCGGCTCGGGGGCCGGAATGACGTCAAATTCAGGAGCGATCTTGACCTCCCGGTCGTCATTGCGGGCTTGACCCGCAATCCATGTTTAAGGTTTCCAGTTTCCAGTTTTCAGTTACCAGTTACCAGTTACCAGTTTCCAGTTTTCAGTTTCCAGTTTCCAGTTTTCAGTTTCCAGTTACCAGTTTTTAGTTATAGGTTTTGACCCGCAACTCGCAGCACGGTTTATTGTCTTAACTTTAAACTATAAACTGGAAACTAAAAACGAACTTAACGATATCCCCCCATTCACAGCGGAAACAAACTAACAACCCATATATAAACGAGAACACTCAGAACATACTGCACAGAAATCAGAAGAGGATTGTTCGCATAAGCGGGATCCAGGTTAAAAAAACGCACCAACCGGGCTAACAAAAATCCGGTCAGCGCGCCACTGAGCACCACGGCGGCGGTGGCAATCCCCACGGCAGTAGCAAAAATTATCGTATCTCCACCAAGCGGTTCAGCAAGCAGGTAAACTTTCCAGCACCAGACGAGCCCACCCACGAGCAGGGCCAGAAACACTCCCACACCCAGACCGGTAAAAAACAGTTCCCGTAACAGATTCAGAAAGAAAGGTCCGGAACTGATCTTCTTGAGCAATCCGGGCTGTCCAACCAGCGCGGAGGCCTGGGATGCAGCAGCGCTGGAGAGGCCCAGCACAAGCGGAAGAAAATAGAGCAGTTGCCGGTGTATTAGCAACTCCTCGCCCAGATAGCCGAGAGTTGATGCGGCCAGCAGACCGCCTAAACTGACGACCACCAGCCAGGGTAATCGCAATGAAAAGGTAGTCCAGAGGGAGCTATTTTCAGGTAGCATTCCTTCCGCGCGATCAATGCCCTCGAGCGGGGCAATCCCCTCGCGTCGGAGCAGTGATTCGCTCATTTCCTGTTCCAGCATTTCCACCGCGTCATCGGCCGTGATTACCCCCCGAAGCCGGTCCTGGTAGTCAACCACAGGCAGGGATAAAAGCTCGTAGCGGTCGATTAGCTCAAGGGCTTCGGCGCGCGGCACATCGACCCGGACCTTGAACAGGTCCTTGTGAATTAGGTCACGCAGACGCTTGTGCCCACTAACCTGTAAAAGCTTGCGCAGGGATACAACGCCAGTCAAACACTTATCTTCATCGAGAGTGTAAACGTAATAGACCAGCTCAGCTTCATCGGGAGCTTCACGTATTAAGGCCAGCACTTCGTCAACAGTTTCAGTCTCATCAACCGCCAGGTATTCTGTTGTCATCACACCACCGGCCGTATCGTGTGGATAAGAGACCAGGTCGACGAGATTGCGACGAAACTCCTGGTTTTCTATCCCGGCCAGCAAGCTCTCCTGTTCGGCCTTTGTTAAGGTAAGAAAAAGATCAGCTGCATCGTCGGGGGGCATTTCGGGCAAAATATTTTCAAACGACTGTTTTTCCCGTCTACGTAGGAGCTGAGCCGCACTGGTGGGAGAAATCAGACTCAATATCTCAACCAATTTATCCTGTGAGAGATAATTTGAAAGCTCAGCAGCTTTTGATGACGATAAATTCTCAAACACCAGGGCCAGATCGGCAGGATGTGTAACGGGAAGCAAATTTTGCAGACCTTCTTCGTTCTCCCGCTTCAGAAACTCCAACAACTGCTGCTCTATATTTTCAACCCGCTCTGTAATTCTCCGGTTCATAGCTTCTCTCCTCTAAAAAACAGAGAAATCGGCTACCCGTTCAAAAAGCTGGCGCACCTTAACCAGCGTTGCCAGACGATTCTGACGCCGCCCGGGATCGTCACAGTTGACCATAACTGCCTCAAAATATTGGTCAACCGGTTTCTTTAAATCAATCAAGGTTTCCAGCACCCGCTCAGCCGAATCCTGCTCCAGCGCCCGGGAGAGGGGTTCTCCCTGGTCGCGATATGCTTGCCAGAGATATTTTTCTTCCTCTTCTTCAAACATTTCCGGGTCGGGTTCGGTCGGGAGTTGTTCAGGGGTAATATTGACCAATCGGCGAGCCGTTGTCGCCACCTCTTCGAACTCCTCTTTACGCCGCCATTCACGCAACCATTCAGCCCGGCGAACAGCAGTCGCGGGAAGCAGCCCAAAAGGTTTAAGCACGGCCCGCACTTCCTCTTCCTCAAACTCCGCCTCAGCTCGAAGATGATGGTAAAAACGGTCGAGGATGAAGTCTTTCAACTGCTCAAGATCTTCCCTGGTAGCCTCAACACCCGAATGTTCGTATGCGGCAGCAACTGCTTCTACAACTTCTCCCAGGTCAATCTCCATTTCAGCCTCCATAATTATTTTTAAGACGGCCAGACCATCGCGACGTAATCCGTAGGGATCACTTGAACCGGTGGGCCGTTCACCGAGCGCAAATAGACCAACCATGGTATCCAGGCGATCTAGCAGACTGAGCCAGCGGGCCGGGGCGCTACTCGGAAGATCATCTTCTGGATTTTCAGGTCGATAATGCTCTTCGATCACCCGGCTGAGCTCGGCGGGCCAACCTGCCTCGCGAGCATATATTTTCCCCATTTTCCCCTGCAGTTTGGGCAGTTCCCCGACCACTTCCGTCACCCGGTCATTTTTACAATGCCTGACGGCGGGAAGGAATTTTTCGCTGCAGTTAGAAAGCTGTTCAAAAAGCGTCGCCAGACGTTCAGTTTTTTCGTAGAGACTGCCTAATTTTTCCTGAAAAACAACTCCTCGCAAGTCCTCTCTAAAGGTTCTAAAATCTTTTTCAAGGTCTTTGTGATAAAAGAAAACTGCATCGGCCAGCCGGGCTCTGATCACCCGTTCGTTCCCCCGGCGGACGACATCCAGCCCCTTTTCACCGCCATTACGGACGCCAATAAAATAAGGTAAAAGCTCACCGTTGTCGGACGCCGCCACAGGAATATACTTCTGGTGAGCAACCATTGTTTCAGTTAACACCGGCATCGGCAGCTCAAGAAATTTGTCCTCAAAACTACCGCGAAAAGGTACAGGGGCTTCGACAAGACCAGCCACTTCTTCCAGCACGGACCCCAGCACCGGCTTTCCCCCGACCTCCTCGGCCAGCTCTGTAGCGGCTGACCGTATTTGCTCCTTCCGCTCCTGGGGAGCCAGAACTATACCCTGATCTTCTATTTTTTCATAATATGCTTGTGCAGATTCAACTTCAAAATAATCAGCTTCGCTAAATCGCAACCCCCGGGAGGTTGTCCCGGCCTTTAACGGACCAACCTGCAAATCAAGAAGTTGACCGTCCTGCAGCGCCATAAGCCAGCGCAGGGGGCGAATAAATCTTAGCCCGCTGTTTTCCCAGCGCATTGTCTTCCCCCAGTCAATGGAGAGCAGCAGAGGACCAAAATCAGAAGTAAACGGTTTCTCCACCGGCTGCCCTTCAATTGTCTTGACGGCCATCACATATTCGCCGTCCTCTAACTCCTCTACTTTCACTTCTTGCGGAGTCAAATCATTCTGCCGACAGAATCCCTCCAGCGCCTGCGTGGGCTCGCCTTCGCTGTAAGCAATATGAGCAGGTGGCCCCTTAATAACCTCCTCACGATCGGCCTGCCTGTCCGGTAGCGAAAGGTCAACTATGATCCGGCGCGGCGTTCCCAGAACTTTGAGCTCGGAATCAGATTCAGGATAAGCCGGATCAATATTTTGCTCGACAAGCCAATCGACCAGTTTCTTCTCCAGCTCGTCCAGACCGGATTCAAGCAGTCGGGCCGGGATCTCTTCTACACCAACTTCTACTACTATTCTTTTCATTGTTCTGTCACCTCTCCTGGATATCGATCCTCCAGGTATAAGGAAGCAACCCGGTTGGCTGCCCGGCGCACCCGGGCTACGTAGGCAGTTCTTTCCGCGACACTTAGAACCCCGCGGGCGTCCATGCTGTTAAACAGGTGGGAAAGTTTCATAACACCGTCATAGGCGGGAACAACCAGACCCGCCTCCAGACAGTTCTCCACTTCGTCCTCCCAGTTTTGAAATTCATTACGCAAAAAATCAGGACCGGCGGTTTCGAAAAAATACCGGGAGTACTCTTTCTCCGACTCCAGATGAATATCGCCATAAGAATGTTTCCCGTCCCACGAAATGTCAAAAACATTCTCTACTTCCTGCAGATACATCGCGATTCGTTCCAACCCATAGGTTAATTCCACGGATACCGGTTCAAGATCCACTCCCCCAACCTGTTGAAAATAGGTGAACTGGGTTATTTCCATACCGTCCAGCCACACCTCCCAGCCCAGTCCCCAGGCACCGAGGGTCGGTGACTCCCAGTTGTCCTCGACAAACCGAAAATCATGCACCTCAGGGTCAAGACCAAGATGAACCAGCGACTCAAGATAAATATCCTGGACTTTGTCCGGAGCCGGTTTGAGAATTACCTGGTATTGATAGTAGTAACCGAGTCGATTTGGGTTTTCTCCATAGCGACCATCGGCCGGCCGGCGGCAGGGTTCCACGTAAGCTACTCGATAGGGGTCTGGCCCCAGGACTTTGAGGAAAGTATGGGGATTAAAAGTGCCGGCCCCCACCTCTATATCCGTTGGCTGGGCAAGCAAACAGTCTTGCTCCTCCCAGTATTCACCAAGCGCTAATTGAAGTTCATTAAAATTCATTTTTTAACATCCCATTTGAACTAAGACATTAAGCTTTTACTAACCTGATACGCCTCGAGCGATATGTCGAGATGATAATGCAAAAAACGATACATAAGAGACTCCAGATTGACAAGTGTTTTACGATCAAATTTTATATTTTTAACCTCGTCCCAGGGCGAAAAGCTGAAACTTTCGTAAGCGGCCCGAACTGCGTCGCCAAATTGAACTTCATTACCGGCAGCAACATCAAAACAACGTTCACAAAGTAAACCGCGGCCAGGAGTCAGACGCCAGAGGCGAGACTTCTCTCTTTCACAATTAAAACAGTGGGAAAAATCTGGCTCCACCCCGGCCTGGCGAGCCGACTGAACCAATATTCTATTCACGGTTAAAAGAGTATCAACCGTGCCGGCACAGATTATCTTTAATCCCTCGATAAGCCTTGTATACCCGGGCCCAGGGCTTTCTCCCTCCGGAAAAAGGTCCCGATGAAGAGAAAGCAGGGGCCAGAGATGACGACGAGATTGTGTTTCGTTTATCCAGCCGGCAAAAGGGGTATCAATTTCAAGTTCCGAAAGTGTCCAGCCGGAGTTCTGACGTGAACGGTAAAGACGCGTCTGAATCAAATTAGGTGGCTCCAGCCGACCACAGTAAGTTTTCTGACTGGACTGAGCATGGGGAGCCCTTACAGGCAGACACCCCTCTTCCCGGGTCAAAAGGAAGATCTCCTGGTCGGTATCAAAGCTCTCCTGCCGCCCGAGTATAACCCCTTTTACTTCTCGATACCCCAACTGCTTCAGCTCCCGTCTTCGAGGACCATTTTGACTTTTTTTACCTTCTTCTGGTTGGCCTCGGCAACGTAGTATTCATTACCCTGGTATTCAATTTTTTCTCCCTCGGCGGGGATTTTCCCCATCTCCTCAATAATCATCCCGCCAAGGGAATCGTATTTTTGAGTGGGTAGTTGAAGTTCCAGGCTTTCCTCAAGATCATCAAGATCAATCCGGGCATCAACAAGGTAAGACCCTTCTTCAAGTCCTTCAATCCACTGCCGTTGATCGTCGTATTCGTCTTCGATTTCTCCGACAATTTCCTCCAGCACATCCTCCAGGGTTACAATGCCGCTGGTTCCGCCGTATTCATCGACCACTACAGCCATGTGGACTCGATGGCGGCGGAAGTTGGCAAGCAGCTTGTTGACCCGTTTGCTCTCCGGTACAAAATAGGGAGCCCGGACAAGCTGGCGGAGATCAAAATCTTCCCGTTCTGACTCCTCCAGACGGGTGATGAAATCTTTAATATTTAAAATTCCGACTATATTGTCTAGTTTTTCTTCATGAACGGGGATACGACTGAGCCCGGTTCGACGGGCCAGCTTCATGACCTGGCTGAAACTACTGCTCACCTCCAGGGCAACCACGTCTGTCCGGGGAACCATTATTTCCCGCACTACAGTCTCGTCAAACTCGAAGACGCTGTGCAGCATCTTCAACTCCGTCTCCTCCAGAGTCCCCTCCTGGCGACCGGCAAGCACAAGCTTTTTCAGCTCCTCCTCGGTTATTTTATTGTGCCGGTCCTTCAACTTGCCCCCGAGCACACGAATATTAACCCGTGAAAGTCCCCGCAACAACCAGATGAAAGGGCGGATTAATCGGGTGCTAAAAATTATCGCGGGTAAGACAAACCGAGCAAAGCGCTCGCTATTTGCTTCGGCGTAACTCTTGGGAGTAATCTCACCAAAGAGTAAAATTAAAAATGTCATAACTCCTACAGCCATGCCACTGCCCAGCAACATAGACTCGGCAAAATCAAACGACTCTCGGAAAATCCCCACGGCAACTACAGTGGCCAGCGAAGAGGCAGCAATGTTTACCAGGTTGTTCCAGATTAAAATACTGATCAGGACGTCCTGGGTATTGTCCAGCCAGTAAATTAAATTTTGTGCAAAACGACTCTGGTCATCGTCCAGTTCGGTCAAAAGGCGCTTGGTTCTCAATTTACCAAGCGAAGTGAGAGCCGTCTCTGAGCCGGAGAAAAAAGCAGATAGCATTAATAAAATAGCCAGACCAAGCACTCGTATCCATAAGTTCATTTCTTTTGTTTCTCTCCCCGGGGCAAAATAAGATCTTCCTGGACCAATTCCAAACTTAGCTCCTCCTGGCGTTGAAAATGCTCCCCTTCT
The DNA here is from genome assembly GCA_964566495.1 of uncultured bacterium. Taxonomy (GTDB): domain Bacteria; phylum T1Sed10-126; class T1Sed10-126; order T1Sed10-126; family T1Sed10-126; genus T1Sed10-126. The sequence continues at coordinate 7,841 of CAZMIT010000036.1, forward strand.
TCCCCCGGTTTTGTGTGATCATACCCGGCCAGGTGAAGCAGACCGTGAATTAAAACGGCACCGGCTTCAACCCCCGGGCTATGACCTAGCTCACCAGCCTGCTGCTCCAGCCGGGACGGGTTGAGAATAACTTCCGCAAAGTTATCACCATAATCAAAAGCTAACACGTCGGTTTCACCATCGCGGCCATAATATTCCTGATTAAGTTTTGCTATAGCATCCGGTGGAACAAAAGCAATTGAAAGATTCGGGGGAATCTCCGGTTCTCTCCCGATTACCTGCTCTGTCAGCTCCTTAACCTGTTTTTCTAGGACGGTATAGTCGCTTTCGTTGCTCACCTCAATCTTCATCTTCTTCCCCGGCTCCCTGCTCCTCCCCCCCGTCTTCACTGTCGGCGGCGGCCTCTTTTCCGGCTTCAATTTCTTCGTCATCCGGGTAGCTTACCCGCTGGTGATGGATAGTAGTTAACATGCGGGTGAAAACTTCAACAATAACATTTAGATCTTTTAACGTCAGGTCACAGGCGTTAAGCTGTCCCGTTTTGAAACGGTCGTAAACAATTGTTTCTACCAGTTCTTTAATTTTTTTGGAGTTTGGTTTATCAAGGGAGCGAGTTGCCGCCTCAACCGCGTCGCCAAGCATAAGTATGGCTACTTCTTTAAACTGGGGGATCGGTCCGGGATAACGAAACTCATCCTCAGTAACGTCCTCGCCGGCCTCGAGTGCCTTATAGTAAAAGGATTTCATCAGTGTTGTCCCCTGGTGCTGGGTAATAAAGTCAATAATTACTTCTGGCAGGTCAGCATCGCGAGCCATCTCTTCCCCCAGCTTTACGTGAGATTTTAAAATCGAAGCAGAAAGTGTGGGTTTCAAATCTCCGTGCGGATTTTCATCTCCCTGATTTTCAGTAAAATACTCCGGATTTGCAGCTTTGCCAATGTCGTGATAATAGGCGCCCACACGGGTAAGGAGCGGGCTCGCTCCAATCTCCCGGGCCGCCTCCTCACAGAGGTTACTTAGAATAATACTGTGTTGATATGAGCCCGGAGATTTTCGAAAAAATTCACGCAACAAGGGGTGGTTAAGATCGGCCAATTCGTGTAGTTTAAAGTTAGTGGTAATATCAAATCCGCTCTCCCAGAAAGGTAACGACCCGATAGTTATGAAGGGAACAGCGACAGCTCCGTTAAGTATTGACCAGAAGATAATCCCCCCCAGTTCAAAAGAAAAGTAATCTGCAGTCCGCAAGACATACAGAAAGACTGCCACCAGGATCTGGACAGCGGCTATAATGACACCGTTGCGCAGCAAGGTGGTTCGACGTTCAACATCGCGGCTGAAGAATATCCCGACGATCCCTCCGAAAATAAAAGCGGCAAGCAGTTCAATTTTAAGACCAAAAAAGGTGACCACAACCAGAGCCAGAAAGGGCACTGTTAAAAAAGCCAGCTGTGAACTAAGTAAAATTGTGATTAACACGGGCGCAGCGGCGAAGGGGAAGAAAAAATCAAAGTTTACTGGCAGTCCCGGTCTTAGCAGCTCAAAAATTTTGGCAATTAAAACAACTATCACAACAAGTAGTGAAATTAAACCAACTTTCTTCGGTCGCTCCAAGAATTCCGGCTCAAAAGAGCGCATGAACAGATAAAGTAAAAATACCATTAAACTGGCAATAAATAAGTTGGTAAGCATTATCCAGAGATGAAAACCAAAGTCAGCCCGGCTAATTCGACGCAGTAAATCGTATTTTTCAGGAGTAACTTCCTGACCGGCTCGCAGAATAAGTTCATCCTCCTCGATAACGTCATAAACAGGCTCCGCTCGCTCATAAGCCGCTGATACCGCCCTGTCAAAATGTGAGCGTGAGAAGAAAACATTTGGTTCCAGAATCTCCAGCAGATATTCTATAACTTTCTCTTCGTAAGGATAACGGGGGAAAAGTATTTCGATTACTTCACTAACCCGTTCCTCCAGCTCCTTCGCTTCAAACCAGCTCTGTTTTGCCTCCGCCAACTTTATTTCTTTACGCGAATCAACCTGGTTTTCCGAGCTCTCCGATATGACCTCTAAAATTCCTTGTTCCTGGTGTTCAAACAGCTCAAAAACGTCACGGTCTTTTACTATACCGTCTTCTAACACATACTCCCCCACCAGCACGGCCACTTCCGCGAATCTTTCCCACTCTGCTTCCCCGGTCGGATAACGCTCGCCATTTTCCTCTCCAACGGCCTGGCGTAACTCATCTACCTGTTGTTCAATTGCCTCGATCAGTTCAGAGGTACGTTGGTGGTTAAGAACAAATTTTGGTTTTATAGCAGCCAACTGCTTCTCCTCGGCCTGTTCGGATTCAGCCGGGTTATAAAGCCGGTAGTCACGGTGAGCGCGATAAGTCTCCGGACTCGGTTCGCCCACTTCCAACACACGTAAATTTATTGTCTCCCGCACCGGCAACGACAGGGCCCCGATAGCCAGCACCGTACAGACAACTATAATCCCAACCAGCCGAAGCCTCAGCTTTCTTTTAATTTCTTCTTTTTTAGAAGCCATTAACCGTCATCCTCGCTCTCATAGGCGTCAATTATATTTTTTACAATGTCGTGCCTGATAACATCCCGGCGCGAAAACTCGACAAAGCTGACGCCCTCAACTCCGTCCAGGACACGCTGCGCGTGAACCAGACCGCTCTCTACCGCTTCCGGCAGGTCTATTTGTGTGATATCGCCGTTAATCACTGAACAGGAGTTTACCCCGAGCCGGGTTAAAAACATCTTCATCTGGGCGGTGGTAGTATTTTGCGCTTCGTCAAGAATGACAAAGGAGTCCGCCAGTGTTCGGCCTCGCATAAAGGCCAGCGGAACTACTTCAATAATTCCCTCTTCAAGCAACTCGTTACAGGTTTCAAAGTCCATCAGATTATATATTGCGTCGTAAAGGGGCCGCAGGTAGGGATTTACCTTTTCCTGTAAATCACCAGGCAAGAACCCCAGGTTTTCCCCCGCTTCAACTGCCGGACGCGCAAGCACTATACGTGAAAATTTATTTTGCTGCAGATAAGTCAGGGCCATCGCCATGGAAAGATAAGTCTTCCCGGTGCCAGCGGGACCGATCGCAAACACAACAGAATGATTGCGTATCGCCTCCACAAACTGCTCCTGAGCTACAGTACGCGGATAAACGGGCTGACCGTCCCGTGTTTTCATAATTACGTCTCGGGCCATCTGGGAAGATTTTTCGGCGTCCTCAAACCAGGCGTCAAGAAAATCAGAAAATTCCCCGGCCTCACCATTCTCACGCAAAATTTCCAGATAATCGTTAAGAATTTCGACGGTTTTTGATACGCCTTCTTCTTCTCCCTCAAGTATTAGCGTCTGCCCCCGGGGAATCACGGTCACTGGAAGTTTTTTTTCGAGCAACTGGATATTGCTGTCCAAAGAACCACAGACGGCGAGAACTTCGTCCTCGTCGCGTAACTGTAGCTGTTTATTCATCCAGTTCATCAACCTCCAGGTGCAATTCCTGTAGTTGTTCCTCTGAAATTTCTGCCGGCGCCCCGGTCAGCGGATCTGTCGCTCGCTGAGTCTTGGGGAAGGGAATAACGTTGCGAATCGTCTCCTCCCCGGCCAGCAGCATCAGCAACCGGTCAAATCCAAAAGCTATTCCGCCGTGCGGCGGCGCCCCATACTGGAGCGCTTTAAGAAGAAAACCAAACTTCTTCCGGGCTTCCTGCTCGCTTATGTCCAGCGATTCAAACATAAGCTGCTGCTGTTCCACCCGGTGGTTACGAATACTGCCACCACCAATTTCAACCCCGTTCCAGACAAGATCATAGGCGCGAGAATAAGCATCTTCAGGCTCTTCGGGTAGCTTGTCGCTCGATTCCGAAGCCGGGGCAGTAAACGGGTGATGCATAGCCTCATAACGACCCTGGCGCTGATTGTATTCCAATAGCGGAAATTTCGTCACCCAGAGCAGCTCGTGACTGTCATCAATCAGCTCCTCTTCCCGGGCAACTCGCTGACGAATTTCCCCCAGAACACTATTAACCACGTTTTGTTGATCGGCCATGAAAAAGATCAAATCACCGTTTTCCAACCCGGTTTGTTCAATCAATTCATCTTTTTCCTCGTCGGACAGAAACTTAGCGATTGGTGACTGCCAGCCCCCGGCTCCAACCTTGATCCAGGCCAGCCCTTTAGCGCCAAGCGACTGAGCATATTCCGTATATTCATCAAGCCGGGAACGTGTCCACTCCTCTCCCCCGGGGACGACCAGCGCTTTTATAATCCCCTCGTCGTCCAGCACCGATTTAAAGACTCCCAGCTCCGTCTCGCTAAAAATATCGCTAACTTCTTCCAGTTCCAGGTCATAACGAAGGTCCGGTTTATCGGTTCCAAAACGACTCATCGCCTCCTCGTAACTCATCCGGGGGAAGGGCGGTTCCGGCAGATCTATACCGGCTGCCGCTGCGGCGGCCTTCACAATTCCTTCGGAAATTTCGTAAATATCTTCCTCTTCAACAAACGATGCTTCAAGATCTATCTGCGTGAATTCCGGCTGCCGGTCAGACCGTAAATCCTCGTCTCGAAAACACTTGACTATCTGAAAGTAACGGTCCGTCCCAGCACACATTAACAACTGTTTGAACAGTTGTGGTGACTGTGGTAAGGCGTAAAAACGGCCGGGGTTTACACGGCTGGGAACCACGTAGTCCCTTGCTCCTTCAGGAGTCGAACGGGTCAGTATGGGGGTCTCAACCTCCTGAAAACCGGTCTCGCTTAGATATTGACGCACTTCCTGGGCAACCCGGTGGCGCAGGGCCAGGTTTTCCTGCAGACGAGAACGACGCAGTTCCAGGTAGCGATACTCCAACCGCAGGTTTTCCCGGGTCTGTTCCGCCTCGTCAAGCGGGAACGGTGGCGTTTCCGCTTCGTTAAGCAGCCTCAGTTCCTCCGCCTCCAGCTCAATAGTGCCCGTTTCAATATTGGGATTAATCGTCTCTTCAGAGCGGGGCCGAACTTTTCCCTCAACTTGAATCACATACTCGCGCCGCAGCTCACCAAATAAATCATGTAGCTCCTGGTTCTGGTCACGATCCACTACCACCTGCAGCAGTCCGCTGCGGTCCCGCAGGTCAATAAATATAACTCCCCCGTGGTCGCGCCGGGAGTCTACCCAACCCGCAACCGTAATTTTTTTATTAACTTCCGCCTCACTCACCCGGCCACAGTAATGTGACCGGTAAGATGTCGCTTCGTCTGTCATTTTTGTCACCTTTCTTTTTAAATCTAAAAGTTTTGCGTTTTGTAAGCAAGATAGTCCCTATCTTATTTTCTCATTCTTCCGAGTACTCAATCGAGAGTGTGATGAGCAACGAGTTTACGCTATTCCGGAGCCACCTGCAAATGTTTTTCTCATTCTGGGTTGCCCTCCAGGCAACTGAGAATAATGGCAAAAATATATCGGACCTCAGAACGGGTAACCCGCAAAATTTTTAGTTATAAATTTTCTCTGATTGTATTTACAAATTCATCAATATTACTATAGGGAACAGTCTCCTGCTCCCCGGAATCCATATATTTCAAAGTGATCTCCCCCGCCTCATGCTCCCGCGGACCACAGATGACGGTTAACCGGGCGTCGTAGCGGTTGGCCCGGCGAAGCTGCGACTTCATACTTTTGTCTGGATTGCCCACTTCGACGCTTATCGGCGACTCGGCTCGTCGGCAGGCCGCAGCCAGCGGTAGCATCGACCTGTAAATTTCTTCGTTCATCGGAATAAAATAGACATCCACCCGCACGTCGGTCTCCTCTGACTCATAGCTCCCCCGCAGAATCATTAACCGCTCAAGCCCGGCTGAAAAGCCAATCGCCGCGGCCGAACTGCCACCCAGTTCCTCCACCAACCCATCGTATCGACCCCCGGCCAGCACGGCGTCCTGCTCACCGAGCGCTGCGGATGTAAACTCAAAGGCAGTCCGACTGTAGTAATCAAGCCCCCGCACAAGATAAGGGTCAACCTCATAATCAACCCCGTAAACTTCGAGCAACTGACGTAACTCTGCGAAATGGTCCTGACATTTATCACAGATAAAAGCCGGCAGTCGCGGAACTTCCCGCCTGTAAAGCTGCCGGCAGTTCTCATTTTTACAATCTAAAACTCGCAGCGGATTTTCTCGCAGGCGGCGGTCACAATCCTCACACATCTTCGCCGCCAGCGGCTCCAGCTTATCGCGCAGTTGGTCGACGTAACCTGGCCGGCATTGTGAACAACCGACAGAATTTAATAGCAGTGTTGTCTTTTCCACCTCAACCCGGCGCAAGTAGTCGCGCGCCAGGGCGATAACCTCGGCGTCAATCCGGGGACCGCTGCGTCCTATCACCTCTAAGCCAAGCTGATGAAACTGCCGCAGACGACCACTCTGGGGACGCTCGTGGCGAAACATCGGTCCAGCATAATAAAATTTCAATTGATTGTGGTCGGAAGTCAGCCCCTTTTCATTGACCATTCTAACGACTCCGGCCGTATTTTCCGGCCGCAGCGCGACAACCCGATCGCCCCCCTGTTCTACCGTATACATCTCCTTGCTCACCACATCGGATCCACTGCCAAGTGAACGATCAAAAAGCCGCCCGTCCTCCAGCACCGGTGTGCTGACCATCCGGTAACCAGCGGCGGAGAAGACCCGACGACCGCAATCAATAAGCTCCCGCAGGTCCTCAGCACGATTGCCGAGGTAATCCTCCATTCCAGACAGCGCTTGTAGTTCCAAAATTAGCTCACCCTGTCAGCCAGCAGATCGGCTCGGTCCGTCTTCTCCCAGGTGAATTCCGGTCCTTTACGTCCAAAATGTCCGTAAGCAGCGGTCTTCTGATAAATTGGTCGACGCAGCTCAAGATCATTGATTAAACCGGCGGGAGTTAGATCAAACTCTGCTCGCACCGCCTTCTCAATTTCGTTTTTTGGTATTCTACCCGTTCCGTGTGTGTCAATCATTACCGAAACCGGCTCGACTACACCAATTGCGTAGGCCACCTGGACCGTACACTGATCAGCCAGGCCCGCGGCCACCACATTTTTAGCCACGTAACGGGCCCCATAGGTGGCGCTGCGATCGACTTTGGTCGGGTCCTTCCCTGAAAATGCTCCCCCGCCGTGCGTGCAGTAACCGCCGTAAGTATCAACAATAATCTTTCTCCCCGTCAGACCGGCGTCGCCGTAGGGACCACCGCGCACAAACCGTCCCGTCGGATTTACATAAAGCTCTGTCCCATCCGTCAGCCACTTGCCCGGAATTACTTCTTCAACCAGGTGTTCTTTCAGGTC
>CAZMIT010000037.1:0-14995 GCA_964566495.1 uncultured bacterium
TATCCGGCTGTGGGCCGGATAGTTTATACGCCAGATACCATCGAGCCACAAACACAGAATTCATGTGTTTGTTTCTCGATGTCATTGGCGTCTGCACAGAAGCATTGTTTGCTTCTGTGCCCACCCGAAGCATGACCTTGATCTATAATCCGAACTCCATCTGTGTAATCTGTGGTCCAACAGATGTTGATTTTAATCCGAACTTATCTGCAGTCATCTGCGTGCCACACGAAGTTGACTTTACTCCGAACTCCATCCGTGTCCCCCCAGGACTTGACTTTAAGAACTTCACTCACTGATCCGCCTGTCTTCGTTTTTTCGGCCTACTTTCGATATCTCTGGTCCAGCTCCTGGTGACGCAGGCGCACCGACTGTGGAGTAATTTCAATCAGCTCATCCCCTTTAATCCAGTCCAGGGCGAACTCAATTGTCACTTCCTTATGGGGCTCAAGCTGAATAGCATCGTCGGCGCCGGCGGCCCGGAAGTTAGTCAGCTGCTTCTGCTTGGTAACATTCACGTTCAAGTTCGGAGCCCGGGAGTGTTCACCGACAATCATGCCCTCGTAGCAGTCGGTCCCCGGGGGAACAAACAACCGCCCACGATCCTCCAGTCCCTCAAGCGCATAGGGTGTCGCCGTGCCCGGACGGTCGGCAAGCAAAGCACCGGTGTTCCGACGCTCCAGGACAGCCGAACGGGGCTGATAACCTTCAAAACGTGAACTTAAAATTCCCTCGCCCCGGGTATCGGATTTGAATTGCGAACGATAACCGATCAGTCCCCGGGTCGGCACTTTAAATTCAAGCCGCACCCTTTCTTCGCCCAGCGGTTGATACACTTCCATTTCTCCCTGCCTGCTCCCCAGCTCCTCAGTTACCACCCCCACAAAACCCTGCGGCACATCGGCAACGACTCGTTCCACCGGCTCTTCAACCTGGCCGTTGTTCTTTCTCATTAGCACCTCCGGCATCCCAATTAACATTTCATAGCCTTCTCGCCGCATTTCCTCAAAAATTACCGCTAACTGCAGTTGCCCGCGCCCTTTCAGTAGCCAGCGGTCAGTTCTTTCGGTCTCCTCAAGAGTAACAGCGACGTTATTTCGGTCCTCCCGCCGCAACCTCTCGAGTAGCTTTCGTCCGGTAACGTATTCCCCCTCCTGGGAAGCAAACGGACCATCGTTGGGCTGCACTGAGACGCTAATTGTCGGCCGGGCAACGCTGATTCGCGGCAGTGGATTTAGGCACTCTTTCTCCGCAATAGTATCTCCTATTTCCACCCCTTCGACACCGGCTACCGCAACTATTTCACCGGCTTTGGCTTGCTCGACCGGCCGCCGTTCGAGTCCCTCGTAGACAAACAGGGCCGTCACCTCACGTTTGAGCGTTCCCGCCTCCTGAATAATCTTGACCTCACGCCCCCGTTCCAGGCTACCGCTCTGAATTCGTCCCATCGCCAGCCGGCCGAGGTAGTTATCGTAACCAAGGTCGGAGACGAGCAGCCGGCCCTCTGCGTCGGTCTCAATTGCCGGCGGCGGAATTTCGTCAACCAAACGCTCAAAAAGCGGGACCAGGTCTTCGCCCCTCTGCTCGGGGTCTTCAACCGCAAATCCGGCCGGAGCAACACTGTAAATGATTGGAAAATCAAGCTGTTCATCGCTGGCTCCCAATTCCATAAACAGTTCAAAAACCTCGTCAACCACAGCGTCAACGCGGGCGTCGGAACGATCTATCTTATTTACACAGAGAATAACTCGCAAACCCTTCTCAATCGCATGCTTGAGCACAAACCGGGTCTGGGGTAGCGGGCCTTCGCTGGCATCTACCAGCAGCAGCGCCCCTTCGACCATGTTTAAAACTCGCTCAACCTCACCGCCGAAATCACTGTGGCCCGGGGTGTCGATGACGTTAATCTTCGTGTTTTTGTATTTAAGAGCACAGTTCTTGGAGGCAATAGTAATGCCCCGTTCGCGTTCCTGATCGAGGTTATCCATGACACGCTCACTGACCTGCTCACGCTCATGGAAAACTCCACTCTGGCGCAGCAGGTGGTCAACCAGCGTAGTTTTGCCATGGTCAACGTGGGCAATCACGGCTATATTTCTGATGTCCTGTCGCAATTCATCAGTCGCTGCCATAATAAGTACACTCCTTGGCCTGAATAAAAAAACCGCAACAAATTTTGATCCGAAAATTTATTTCCGGCGGGTAACTAACCCGGCCTATGCATGAACCCTGTGGCCGGGCCGGGTTAGTCTATATCATAGAAATTAAGGAGAAAGTGCGGATCAAGGGCTCGCGGGTTTTCTTCCGGCAGTTCACCCTCACGCATATGTATTTTCAGGCGGGCGATAGGAACACCGCCCTGCATCTCGATACCATTATACGAGCTTGCTCCCCAGGGGCTAATCTCCTGGGCTTCTTCAGAAGCAACCAGGTAGAAGTAGTCGTAACCCCGTTCCGCGGTCAGCTCCGAGGCGCGGTAGAGGGCCAACTCACGGGCTTCTTCACGACTCAGAGAGGAATTCCCCTGGAACTTGACGAGGAAGACATCGGGCCGGATTGCCTGTTCACTGTAGCCATAGCCGCCATTGTCCGCCGGACGATAACGGTTCGCACAGCCAACCAACAAAAGCAATAAAACCAGTGGAAGGAGATAATACTTTATCTGTTTCATCCCTGATCCCTTGTTGAAAAAATTAGTCCCATTTTTCACATCCCTGACTTACTCAAAAGGTAACACAGGTAGCAGAAGAAATCCAGTATTTTTTTTAGCGAGCCACTACTTCTTGCAGCCAGCTCTCGTAATCTTCCGAAGCTTCCTCAACCCTAAGAGACAATACTTCCGGACAATCGTAAGGATGATTGCCCTGCAGGAAATCCTGGACAGCCTCGCGGCGAGAATCTGTTGTCTTGACCAACAGCGGGTATTCCTTATCCTCAACCACTTCACCTTCCCATGAATAGACGGAGGTGAGCGGAGAGCCAATGCTCACACAGGCGGCTAAGTTTTCTTCAACAAGCTCACGGGAAAGCTTACGAGCTACTTTCTTTTCACCAACAGTGGTCAGAATCAGGACAATTTGCGAAGCCATTATAGCATCAGTAGTAGGTGAGCTGATTATACATTGTAGCCTCGCCGCGGATGTAGCCAAGACGCTTTTCGGCAAGAACTTTAACCATGGAGTGGCGGTCTTCTTCGAGGCTTAAGACCTCGTAAAGATGTTCACGAGCCCGCTCCTCCTCGCCGTATTCGTGGAGGGCGAAGGCAAGATCGTAACGGGCCCGGGAATCCTCGGGCGACTCTTCAACGCGTTGTTCAAACATTTCTATAATTTCCCCGGCCCGTTCATGACCGGGATCCGCCTTAATAGACCGGGCGTAGTGTTCACCGGAAATTTCATCCAGGTCGAGGTAATCATAGACCCGGCCCAGTTGATACTTGGCTTCCGGGTTTCGTGGATCTATTCTGAGAGCGTCCCGGAGATAACGTTCGGCGTAAAAATAAGCCGGGGGAGCAGAAGTCAACGCACTGAGCCGCCGGTATTGTAACTGCGTCCGGTTCAGCAGGTTGGGTAGCTCGAGCATCGCGTCATAAACTGCAGAAGCAATCCGGGGCTCCTCCCCAGCGGCATCAGCGGCGGCAGTCTCAGCCTGACTTTTAAGCTGTTCCAGGGCAGCGATATAATCGCTCCGGTGGGCCTCGTATCTATTGAGCGTCTCGGAAAACTCCTCGCCGGGACCCAATTCTTCCAGCAACTCGTCAGCCCGCTGCTGCCGCTCAAGGTTACGTTCGGCAAAATTTATAAGTTCCGGATAAAGAGCGGCGACCTCAGCCCGACGCTGGTCAAGCTCACCGGCATACCATTCCTGCAGTTGCGACGGTATCTGTTCGCGCCAGTCTTCCGGCAACTCGAAGTGAAAACTCTGAGCAAGAAAACGTCGTTCCAGTTCATCCTCAATCTCTTGTGCTCTACCGTCCCGGCTCAGCTGTTCAAATAACCAGTCACGCTCCTGTCCTATTTCGACAACCATCTCTTCCAGCTCCAACGTCGTGGGAGTAATTTCTTCAGGAACCGTGTCGGCTCGGTCAAGCATATAAGTTGCTTCGGCGACACGCATGTTTGAATGGCGGCGCATAGATCTCCCAAACCAAAAGAGAAGAGCGGACAGAACAAGAAAAATTACTCCAAACATTGCGAGAGTCCACTTGAAGTCAACCCGTATATACTTGACGTAATCATCAGTAGAGAGAAGTGACTCTTCGGGGTCGGAATTTTCAGAGCTCATATTATCACCTGAGATAGTATCGGGAATCGCGGCTAACCTGTTACTTAATTATAGGATAAATTGACAAAAATTTCTATTGGCCGCAGCAGTGTTTATATTTAGCACCACTACCGCAGGGGCAGGGATCGTTGCGGCCGACATCCTTGTCTTTGACAAAGGTTTTAGTGCCGGCTGAGGATTTTTCTCCCCCGGCACTGCCGGAGCGAACCGCTTTCTGCTGTTCGTCAGCCGTATTATCGGAAACGAGATCCGATAGCCCCCCGATGCTATCGTGTTTATATTCAGCGACATCGGGGGCGCGGACAGCCGGTTTTTCCTCGGCCGCTTCAATCTGATAGATAAAGCGTAGAAAATCCTCCCGAATCCGAACCTGCAGTTCATCAAACATGCGGAAACCCTGGCGTTTGTATTCGACCAGCGGGTCCTTCTGGGCCATGCTCTCGAGCTGAATTCCCTGCTTGAGACTGTCCATGGCGTCTATGTGTTCTTTCCAGTGGGTGTCGATAACTTTTAACAGGAGCTGTTTTTCCATCCGCCGGGCCATTTCTTCGCCCAGCTTTTCGTGCCGCTGGCTCCGGTAATCAAGCAGTTCTTCAAGCAAAAGTGGCTCCAGCTCCTCTGCCCTTAGCTGCTGCCACTCCTCGAGCTTCTCCTCGGCGGGATGCCAGTCGAGTAAATTTTCAATATCATCAAGCAGTTCGGAGAGCGGCCAGTCCTCGGCCGGTTGCCGGTCCTGGGCGTGATAATCTATCCAGTCCTCGACCTGAATTTTAATGAATCGCTCAACCTCCTCCGAGAGGTCCTCCTCATGCAGAGCCAGGTTACGCTCGCGAAATATAATTTTACGCTGCCGGTCAAGCACATCATCAAACTCCAGCAGTCGTTTTCTAATCTCAAAATTACGTGACTCCACTTTTGACTGCGCTTTTTTAATGGACCGGCTAATCAAACCGTGTTCAATCCGCTGTCCCTGTTCGAGGCCGAGCTTCTGGAGCATCCCTGATATGCGATCAGAGCCAAAGAGACGCATCAAATCGTCCTCGAGCGAGACAAAAAACCGGCTGGCGCCCGGATCCCCCTGGCGAGCCGTGCGACCGCGAAGCTGGTTATCAATCCGACGCGCCTCGTGGCGCTCGGTGCCAATGACGTGCAGCCCACAGATGGGTTCGTGAGGACAGTAGGGATCCTCGTCGGGATCTTCGGGCTGAACCGGACAGCCCTCTTCAATCACACCGTCCCCAAGCACAATGTCGGTGCCGCGGCCAGCCATGTTAGTAGCAATCGTGACGGCGCCGGGCTGACCGGCCTGTGCAACAATGGCTGCCTCGCGCTCGTGATTCTTAGCGTTCAATATTTCATGCTCAACACCCCGGCGACTCAACTTCTGTCCCAGCAGCTCACTGGTATCAATATCAATCGTGCCGACAAGCACCGGTTTCCCATGCTCATGCAGACGTTCAATTTCGTCAATAACGGCGTTATATTTCTCCTGCTTGGTGCGATAAATTGCATCCTCTCTATCTACCCTGATATCAGGCTTATTGGTGGGTACAACCACCACGTCGAGGTCATAAATTTCACGAAACTCCTCGGCCTCGGTGTCGGCTGTTCCAGTCATGCCGGCCAGCTTATCGTACATGCGGAAGAAATTCTGGATCGTAATTGTGCTCAGCGTCTTGTTCTCCCGCTTTATCTTAACCCCTTCTTTAGCCTCGATTGCCTGGTGCAAGCCGTCGCTAAAACGGCGGCCGGGCTGCAGCCGGCCGGTAAATTGGTCAACAATAACCACCTGGTTATCTTTAACTACATATTCGGCGTCTCGATCGTAGAGCTCGTGGGCCCGAATTGCCTGGTGAACGTGGTGGACAAGCTCCATATTGGTGGTACTGTAGAGGTTTTCGATGTCAAAAGCTTCCTCAACCCGATCACTGCCGGGGTCGAGGAGGCTGACCGAATTTTTCTCCTCGTCAACCTCGTAGTCGCGCTCCTCTTTCAATCGTTCTACTATTCTATCGACCTTTTTGTAAAGACTGGCCGGCTTTCCCGCCCGACCACTGATAATTAGCGGCGTGCGAGCCTCATCTATCAGAACGCTATCAATTTCATCAATAATTGCATAATTATGACCGCGCTGGACCATGTCCTCGGGACGAACCGCCATATTATCGCGCAAATAATCAAACCCGAACTCGTTGTTTGTGCCATACGTAATATCGCACTGATACTGAGGAGCCCGCTCCTCCGGCTTCATACCGTTCTGAATCAGACCGACGCTGACCCCGAGACGCTCATAAATTTCTCCCATCCAGCGGGAGTCACGACGAGCCAGGTAATCGTTTACCGTAATCAGGTGGGCACCTTTGCCGCTGAGCGCGTTTAAATAAAGCGGCATAGTAGCAACAAGCGTCTTACCTTCACCTGTCTTCATCTCCGCTATCCGCCCCTCGTGAAGAACAACCGCACCAATCAATTGAACCGGGTAATGACGAAGACCAAGCCGGCGGTGAGCTACCTCGCGAACCATGGAAAAAGCTTCCGGCAGAACAAACCAGAGGTTTCTTGCCTCAGGCTCATCGGGAGCTTCGCTTACAAAATGGTCCCAGAGCCGGTGAAACTGTTCTACCAGGTTATCAACGCTATCATTTTGCCAACCTCGCAACCGGTCGACGTAAGCTTGCTCAAGCTTTTCAACGTTTTTTTCGGCGAGCGGTGATTCAATAGCGCCGAGAAAAGCGTCACCGTCGTATTTTTGGGTTAATTCGGAGCGATTTTCACGCAGCAATCCTGCAAATTTACGACCACTTTCTTCCGGTTCTACTGTCTCCAGCTTTTCCTGGGAGTCACGCAGAAGTTGTTCGTAATACTGGCGCCGCTCGGAGAGTTCTACTCCCTGTTCAACAAGTTCACGCAGTTCAGCTGTACGTTCCTCGAACCACTCGCGAGAGCGGTCGTGAACTGACCGTTCAAACAACCCGATTAACTCGGCAATCGGTCGCAGACGCTTGAGATCACGCTCCTGTTTAGAGCCAAAGAAAAACCTTAATATTTTGTCAACGAAGGGGATAAAATTTCTCATGCTCGATAGAACTTAAACGCCTCCCTCAGGTGTGGTATTAGTTTGTCAGGTCCAACCAATTCAATATTTCCCTGTTCAGCATAGGTTTCAGCGCTGGGGCGAAAGCCGCGGGGTGAGACAAAAATTCCCTTGTCAAAACGTTTTTCAAGCATCTCAAGCTCGAATTCTTTTAAGGGCCACTCGGCAACTATCTGATTCCACCTCTTAAAAGTAACCAGAACCCGGTCCATCTTAAACATTTCTGTCTCGTCGTGCGCAACCACGTTAACCTCGTCCGAACCAAAAGAATCCGTGTTGATGACTTTATAGCCGAGACTACGGGTAATTGCTTCAGCCATTCTTGCAAAATCTTCTCTTTCCATAGCCATCAACTGCTCCAGAAAATCCTCTTCGTCCATCCTCTTGATCTCTTCCTCAAGAATCTTCTCAACGTTTTTGAAGTCCGGATTTTTATCATAGATAGTTTTGTAAAGGTCAAGCGCTTCCGAGTGCCGGTCTTCTTTTTCAAACAAAAGCGCCTTGCAGTAGAGAAAATTTAACTCATATTTTTTAGGCAATTCGCCGGCTCGATAATACTCCTCGAGCTCTTCGATTAACTCCCTGGCCTCCTGAAGTCGGTCTCCATTCAGATCGATTCTAATCATAGCGAGGACCGCCCGGGCAAAATAAACACTGTCACCTTTATCCCGAACCACACTGTAGAAACTCCGGGCGCCGGAGTAATCGTCTTTTTCTTCGGCTACCCGACCGGCTTCAAGTATAGCGTCAAGATCCCGGGGTGCAACCTCCATATAATCACGATAAGCGTCAAGAGCCCGGGAAAGGGAACCAAGCCGGTAATAGCTGCGGGCCAGGTAGAGACAGGTTTTTGTAGGCGTATGATCAAATTTGTCACGCAGCGTCTGAAAGTCCTCCACCGCCCGCTCAAAACGATTGGCCCGGTAAAAAAAACGGCCGCGATCGAGGTAATGATCGGGATTATCAGGATCCAGATCCATCAACTGATCAGTAACCTCCACGGCCCGTCCAAGCTCATCCACCTTGTCGTAGAGATTCTTTAAACGGCGCAATGCTTCGGATTCTGAGACGTTATAAGGCAGTGTGTCGTTTTCAAGACACATTTGGTATTGACGGGCCGCGCCCCGGTAATTGCGTGCCACCTCCAGCACCCGACCCAGCATCCAGCGCGCCTTAGGATTGGTTGGATTTAACTCAAGCACCTGGGAGAGCAGTGAAGTGGCTTCATCTTTTTCTCCTTCAGCCAGTTTTTCCTCCGCCTCTTCAATCAACTCGTCCTCACGGCTGAAAAATTGAGCTATTATCAGGGCAAATGCCCCAACAATGATAATGATCAAAAATATCAGTAACAAACCGGGAAAGTCCATTTTTGCTGTCCCCGTTCTTAAAATTATGGTACTTGTTCAGCGTCGTCCTGAAAAATATAACGTGTTCCGCCCGACCGGGCAAGCGACCGAGCACGACCCGGAGTCCATGTTGAATTTGACGTCATTCCGGCCTCCGAGCCGGAATCCATAGTTGAACAGTAATCGGTAATCAGTCGCGGGGCGCGGAGCGCTTAGCGCTGAGCGTTAAATTCGGTATCAATTCTTATCATCTGCGACCAGGATTTTTTCTTTTGCCTTAACGCTCTTCGCCCTTTCGCTCGCTCGATATTTTGCGCCCTGCTCCCCGCCCCACGCTCCCCGCGGTTAATAACAATCGAACTTCTGTCAGAACCTACCAAAGCCCTCATCTTTTCTCCCCCTTGAGGGGGAGAAAATACAAAAGAGGGGGTGATTAAACGTCTTCCCCCCTCTCCCCCGGGAGGAGAGGGGAGCGTCGGGCGGTTCTTACGTGGGGTCGCTATACAGTTACAAATTATTTATAGTATTTTAACACAAATAAGAGAAGCTCGTAATTTATCCGGGACTTAACCCCTCAATTTCGCTCTCCCGGGGTTATGGTTACAGATGTGGTATACTTTACCTCGGAGGTTGAAAGTTTGAAAATCTCCAGAAGGAGGTTCTGCTGAGAGTTTTAAGCAAAAGTAATTACAATTTTACGAGAGGTGGTATTTATGGAAACAGCACTGGGACAAATAACAGCCTACATACTCTTTTTCACGGGGACATTTTTGCTTCTACGCTGCCGAGAGTTTTCAACCCTGGTGGAAGAGCTTTTTGAAATAAAGAGCCTCTTCTACGTCGTCTGTGGTCTTTACGCGAGCGCCGGATTAATCATCATCAGCCTGCACAACGTCTGGGTTTATGACGACCGACTGCTGCTCACCCTTCTCGGCTGGGCTATCGCTCTCGAAGGAATGGCTTACTGTCTGCTTCCTTTCCCGCTCGTGCGCCGCTGGGCGCGTAAATTTTACCATCCAATCTGGTGGTTCCTGTGCGGCATCTGCGCGATTATCATAAGCCTGTTTTTACTTTCGGTCTTCGTCTGAGCCGGCACAAAACCTGCCGCCTTCCGTCATTGTGGGAACGAATAACGTCCCAGGACTTAACCCTCAATCTGCGTTTATAGTTTTCAGTTTCCAGTTTATAGTTTTCATTTTAAACCAATAACCCGTAACTGCAACAAGTTTTTAAGTATTGAACGATAACCGTTTAAAATTCAAGATGGATTCCGGGTCTCCGCTTCGCTTCGCCCGGAATGACGTCAAGTTCAAGAACATGAACAAGATTATGAGCACTTAATGAATTTGAATTAGCTTTTAGCTTTTGGCTTTTGGCTTTTAGCTTTAAGCTGGTGTTTTCCGGCTCGGAGGCCGGAATGACGGCGGTCGTTTTTTGTTTATTCCAACAGAACTCTTTAATTTATCAAACTATAAAGTTAAAGTATATAGCTTGAATAAACTAAACTACATTTCAAGGGTGATTTATTATGTGCATGGAGCAAAATGTTGATCGTGTTCACAACTTTTTCGCCGGCCCGGCTGTTCTGCCCGAACCGGTTATAAACGAGGTACAGCGGGAATTTGTCAACTTCAAGGACATGGGGGCTTCCGTGTTAGAAATAAGCCACCGTTCTGACGAATGGGAGGAGACAGTTGCCAGCTGTGTTCAAAAAATACGAGACCTCCTCTCCGTTCCGGACAACTACCACGTCCTCTTCCTGCAGGGTGGTGCCAGCACCCAGTTTGGCATGGTACCGATGAATATTGCTCCTGGTGGCGGGCCGGTACAGCTTGTTCACACCGGACGCTGGTCGGAGAAAAAACTTACTGAGCTAAAAATACAGAACATTGACTACGATATAACTGCCTCCAGTGAAGAGACAAATTATGACCGTGTACCGGAATTTGATCCGAACAGCGTCGACCCGAATGCGGAGTATTTCCACATCTGTTCCAACGAAACGATCGGGGGCGTCCAATGGCATCAATACCCGGACACCGGGGATGTCCCCCTGGTCGCCGACATGTCCTCTGACATCATGAGCCGACCGCTGGACGTTGAAAAATTCGGACTGATTTACGCCGGCGCCCAGAAGAACGTCGGCCCGGCCGGCACAACCCTGGTCATCATCCGCGATGACCTTGTCCAGCGCACACCGGACGATGTACCGACGATGCTGCGTTATGAGACCCACGTCAAGAAAGATTCCATGCACAACACGCCGCCCGTCTTCCCCATTTATGTCGTCGACAAGGTGATGGAATGGCTTCAGGAACAGGGAGGCGTCGAAGCTATGGCGGAGAAAAATGAGAAAAAAGCCGACCTCGTCTACGACGTAATTGATGAGGACGATTTCTACCGAGGGGCCGCTCACCCGAACAGCCGTTCTAAAATTAACATTACCTTCCGTCTGCCCAGTGAAGAGCTGGAAGAAAAATTTGTTGCTGAAGCGGAAGCTGCGGAAATGATCGGTCTCAAAGGCCACCGCACAGTAGGCGGTTGCCGGGCCTCTATGTATAATAGCCTTCCCGTCGACGCCGCCGAGACTCTGGCCGAGTTCATGCGCGATTTCAGAAATCAAAACGGCTAACTTTGAAGGACAACGACAGGGACGAGGGCTCTACTGACCCCGGCGAACCAGAGCAGCCCGAGAAGCCGGGGGAACAACCCCCGGAGCAGCGGGTATTTGCCAACCGTCTGACGGTTACGTTAATTATTTTTGAACTTGCTGTTGGCATTATCGGTCTGATTGGCGGCCACTTATTCGGTGTCCAGTGGTCGTATTTCTTCCGTTTTGAAATGGAAGCTATCAGCCTGGGTGTTGTTACCGGTGCCGCTATTTTTGGCTTCAATGCCCTGGTGCTTTTCTCCTGGGTTGAACACAACCCCTTTTATCGCTGGGTATACGAGCCCTTCGCCCGGGCTCTGCTCAAACCGCTCCAGATGCTCAGCATCGAGGACATTATCTTCATCTCAATCCTCTCGGGCGTGGCGGAGGAATTGCTCTTCCGCGGCTGGCTCCTCGCTTCGTTTGACAACCACTGGGTAGGACTTGTAGTTTCCAGCGTCGTTTTTGGAGTGATCCACATCTGGAGCCGCCAGGGGATTGGTTACGGAGTCTATGCGACCGGGATGGGATTTGTCCTGGGCTTACTATTTATTTTTACCGGAGTTATCTGGGCGCCTATCCTGGCTCATGGAGTTAACAATCTCTTCAGCATGATATCGATGAAATATGGACTGACGCCTTCACCACCATCAAGTAAATAGCGTTCTCCCCAGGTGAAGGCAGGTCTATTATAAAAAAGGGCGAAATAATCTATAATTAGTGTATCTTGAATTAACCTGCTGTCATTTTTACATTTAAGTGGAGGTGTATTTAATGCCAACTTCAAAATCAGCGGAAAAACGTGTCCGCCAGAATGAAAAGAGAAGCCAGTATAACAAGCGCTACCGCACTACTGTTAAGGAAGCGCGGCGTGAGCTGGAAGAAGCTGTAGAAGAGGACGCCGGAGAAGAAAAAATTGACGAGCTGCGACGGGAAGCAATTGGTTGCGTTGACAAAGCAGCAAACAAAGGAGTTATTCACCGCAATAAAGCTGCCCGACTCAAGTCACAAATTGACAGCCTTGCCTCTCAGTAACTCCTCAAGTGCCGATATTGCTCGGTAAGAAAGCGTGACAGTATAAGTTCCGCCTTATCAGTAGGACTGTATTTGATTGAACATGAGGTGCGATAGCAGTCTCGGAAAAAGTTTTGCGGGTAATGGTTGGTAATATTTTTAAGCGCCTGCCTGTATTGGGCTACTATACCTTTGGACGTCGGTATATTCATATCTTTCAGAATATCTTTCAGCTTCCGGCCTCGACGGTTCTCCCTGTGCAGGGTTCGTACTTTGCTCAAAAAGCTAAAGATTATAGAAAATATCTTGTAAGGATCCTCCCCCTCCCGCAGTAGATCCTGCAGAGCGACGAGTATCTCTTCAAGATCCCCGGTTGTAATTTTGGTCTTAAGTTCCTGGTAGGCATCGTCCGCCGTCTCGTCGCTTATCACCGCTTCAACATCCCCGATGCTGACCTTCTCCTGGTTGAGCTGAATCAGTTTGTCGGCTTCCAGTTGTGCCCGAGCCAGCTTTCCCTTCGTCTTTTCAAGCAGACGCTGAAGTGCCGAGGGCTCAATTTTGACCCCGGCCTCCTCCAGCCGGGTCCGGATCCGTCGACGCAGTGAATTTTCAAAAGGTTCCCAGAATACTATGACCCAGCCGGAAGCTGACTCAACAGCGGCGGCCAGCTTGCCCACTTTTCTTCCTTTTTTGTAGGGGTGGTCGGCGTCCTCCAGGATTAAGTGAGTATCAGGTTCAGGATCGGCAAGGAACTCCTCTATCGCCTCGTAATGTTTTTCAAGTCCCGTTTGACCGTTCTCTTTTCGCTCCAGCTGTTTCAACACCAGCCAGGTGGTTGAGTTAAACAAACCCGGCGAACGCAGTTCCGAGACTAACTCGTCCGGTTCTATTTCATCGGCGTAGATTTTAATTATTTCTCTTTCCGGATCAGGAAAATCCGCCTCTAAATCTTCCAAAAATTCTGTCTTGAGCTGAGCTTCCGGACCACTGGCCAGGATAACAGGTGGGATTTCATCATAGCTCCCCCGGCGCCAGCTATCGTAGGCCTGTCCCAGTCCCATCTTAGCCGGAGATGTAGGGCCAGCCCTCTACCGTGCTGGTTAGCACGTCCCTTCCCAGCTGGCGTATAACACGATTTTGAGCCTGATATTCGGTCTCGCGGGGAGGAATTATTTCTGAAAAAGTAGTCTCTCTAAAAATATTTTCAAACCCCCGAATCATCTCCTCAGTCTCCATATCTATTAATTCAAGTGCAATTTCAACCCGGAGTTTGTATTGTTCTACCACGTCCCTCTCGCCAAAAGCCAGCGGGATTTTAAGATATTTGTTAATTTCGCCTTTGATTTTTACGTTGGCCTGCTCCGGCGGAACCAACCGCAGTTCCCCGTGAGCAATAAGCTGGTCGTATACCTCGTCCGTCAACCTCCGTTCCAGATCAGTTTCGTCGGTGTTATTCTCAAAAGTAGTCAACGCCACATGACTCATCTCCGGGGGGATGCTCGACTCGCCGGCCAGTCCACAAGAAGACAGCAGCACTACTGAAACAAAAACAATCACCAGACTGCATTTATTAATATTCATAATCTCTCAACTTGTTTCTCCTTTTTCGACGTTCTTTCTTTATTTTTCGCAGGTAGTCTATTCCGGCCTCGCGCCAGCGTTGTTCCTTCCCCTCTTCTT
This sequence comes from uncultured bacterium, assembly GCA_964566495.1. Classification (GTDB taxonomy): domain Bacteria; phylum T1Sed10-126; class T1Sed10-126; order T1Sed10-126; family T1Sed10-126; genus T1Sed10-126. The sequence continues at coordinate 14,069 of CAZMIT010000037.1, forward strand.
TCAACCACTCAGCGTATTCTATTGCTTCTTCAAACTGCCCCGCCTGCATGGTTATTCGAACCATGTGGAAGGCTGCCTCGCTCTTAAACCGCTGAGAATCGTCGCTTTTTAAGATCTCCTCAAACCACTGGCGAGCCTCCTGCTTATCGCCAGCTTCAACTTCAACAGTACCTCGATTCAGCCGGCACTCAGCTCGAAAATCAGGTTTCACGTTAAGCTCTAATAATTCATCAAGAAGATCGCGAGCCCGCTCGTGCTCACCAGCTAAAGCAAGTGCCTGTGCCTCCAGAAGCTGACATTCGTTCTCGTCTTCGGGACGCTGGCGGGCGGCCTTTCGGAAGGCACGAGCCGCTTCCTCGTGTTTTTCCATTTTTATTAAATTGAATCCCAGAAGCTGGTAACTGCGGTCATCGTTGGTTTCTTCTAACCAGCGAACAACTTCTTCAGATTTATTTAAACGAAAATAAGCCGTAGCCAGGCCATAGGCGAGCTTAGACTTTTCCTCTTTGGTGGGAGTTTCTTCTTCCAGAAAGGCAAGCGTATCCTTAATGCCCTCGGCTGGATCGTCAGCTTCCAATCCGGCCAGATAATCCTCGATCCGACTCACGAAAAATCAACCCCGTTCCAGCGATCCATTGCCTGTTTAATCCCCTGCTCGGCTATAAGCATAACAATTTCCGACATTTTAGAAAAGATTTCAGCTAAAATTTCTTGATCCGCGTCGGCAATTTTTGAAAGCACAAAATCCCGTCCGCTCATATTAGTGGGTGTAGGCCCTATGCCCACTCGTAACCGGGGAACCGCCTCAGTTCCCAGGGCTTCGATTATACTCTCCATTCCCCGGTGACCGCCGGCGCTTCCTTCTGCTCTTATTCTAAGCCGCCCAACGTCGAGAGCTAAATCGTCATAAATTATCAAGATTTCTTG
>CAZMIT010000038.1:0-14954 GCA_964566495.1 uncultured bacterium
CGAGCTTGTGCAGCAGTTAAAGATGGCAGGCGACGATCCGCGCGGGTTAATGATGTTGGATCGTGAGTTTGCCGCGCGACCGCCAATGTTTCAAATTCCCGGTGAGGAGGACTGATAGCATGGGTATCAGTTTTAAAGCAGATGAGATTTTTGAGTTTGCCGTAGAAATTGAGAAGAACGCCGCCCAGTTTTACCGTCGCGCCGCCGAACTTAACGAGGCGGCGGGTGAGTATGATTTTCTTGTCAAACTGGCCGAAATGGAGGACGACCACGTCAAGACTTTTTCCGCTATGCGTGAATCTCTTGGCGGTAGTGCAGTCGGCGCAACCGGTTTTGATCCCGACGGCGAGGTTGACCTTTTTCTGCAGGCAATGGCCGATTCACACGGCGGTGAGGGTGATCCTGCTGCGACCAAACAGTTGACCGGTGAAGAGTCTCTCGCTGACATACTCAAGACCGGTGTGCGGATGGAGAAGGATACTATTCTTTTTTACCGGGAGATTGTTGACAACGTGCCCCCGGAATATGGGCGAGAAAAAGTCGAGAAAATTATTGAAGAGGAGAAAGACCACCTGGTTACTTTGACCCGGAAGCTAAAGCAGGTTAAGTGAGTTTTGGAAACAGGCAGCGCTATCGGACGGGTTAACCGTCTGATAGCGCTACCCTCTAATTAATCCGCTTATTCCTCTGCGATAGCGTCGACGGGACATACGTCGATGCAGACCTGGTGGTTCTCGCAGATGTCCTGGTCGATTTCAGCCAGGTCGTCGCCGTCCATCTCAATTGCTTGCACCGGACAGCTGTCCACGCAGATACCACAGCTCGTACATAGCTCTTTGTCTACTATGACCATAATTTACACCTCACCTGATAAAGATTTATTTTCTCATTCAAATTATGATTATATCACTTGCCGATAAAATTTTCATCCCGTTCGTTTACAATTTCTATACTGAACCTACCGGGGCATCTCCCTCTCCAGAAGGGAGAAGATTAAGGGGTGGGGGGAAGAAATTACGAACCCCTTTTGGAGGGATCTGATCTCTATTAAAATTAACTTGGAAAATTATTCAAAAAAGATAAAATTGTCAAGCAAAAGCATTAAAAAAGTAACTACTCATCTTATTTTTCCCCCTTGAAGGGGGGAAAGGCAAAGAGGAGTGAAAAAGGGGAGAGGGGATAGATGAGTAGTTAAAAAAAGGAGGTGTATGTGATGGAAGTGAAAGTTGAAAAACAAATTGATGAGGCTCGAAAAGAGGAGCTGGGAGTGGACTCCTGGTCCCCCTGGTCGAAGGAAGCGAGCAAGTTCGACTGGTCGTATGCTTCGACTGAAACGGGGTATATTATCGAAGGCGAGGTCATAGTTCACCTGCCCAACGACGAAAGTATTGAGGCCGAAGCCGGCGACGTCGTGCAGTTCCCCGAAGGGCTTAACTGCGTCTGGGAAATTAGGAAAGACCTGCGCAAAGTTTATACTTTTGACACGGTCGAACTTGACGCTGACGAAGCAGTTAGTGTTTAGTTGTAAGGCACTTGCTTAGTGCATACTTCCAAATGAGCTGCCATTCGTCATTCCGGGCAAGCGACCGAGCACTCAATCGCAAGCACTATGGATAAGTAACACCAAAAAGGAAAAGATTGTTTTTACCCCGATGCAACTTGATAGTCATTTTTAAGCCTGACTAAACGATACCTTTTAAATTTCCATTGGGGTTTACAATTTGATTGAGTGCTCAGGAGCGCGATCCGGAATCCATCTTGAATTTTAAACGATTATCATTCAAGACTCAAAAATTTGTTGCGAGTTACGGGTTGCGGGTTAAGGCCTAAAACTAAAAACTGAAAACTGGAAACTGGAAACTAAAAACTGAAAACCTTCAAATGGATTGCGGATCGTGGTCCGCAATGACGACCTTTAGAACCAGACCATCCCCCCTTTCCTTTTCCCCTCTTGAGGGGGGGAAGACAAAGGGGGGGATGTGAGCGCGGATTAGTTTCAATACGATCGTTTTAGCAGGTCAGCCAGCTTGCGGGCGGCGTTTTTCCAGGTGAAGTCCCGGACGCTTTTTCGTGCCTGCAGGCCCAGCTCTTTTAGCTCACCGGGTCTGTCGAGGAGCTGAATAAGCTGATGCCGGAAATCATCTTTGTCCGGTTCAAAAACCTCGGCGTCGGGATGCTTTTCATCATACTGGCAGTCACGCGCCGGACGCAGTTGGCCCTTGACCCGAATCATTCCCGGCCCGGCGAAATCGAGCTGACCGCCCCAGTTGCTGGTTACGACCGGTCGACCGGCAGCCATGCCCTCGAGAATTGCCAGACCAAAGCCTTCCGAGCGGCTTGGCTGAACCAGCAAGTTCGCCTCCCTGTATAACTCTGTTATTTCGGCATCCGACAGTCTACCCACCCGGACGTCAAAACCGACCGTCTCCAGTTTTTTCTTGATTGTGGTATCCTCCCAGAATTCAGATTTTTCTTTTTTAGGTACGTAAGGCAGCTGTACACGCCAGCGAAGCCGTGTCTGCTTCAGCAGATCAGAGACGGCTAACAGGAGGTCCAATCCCTTGCGGTAGTGCGGGGTGGCCACTGTTAAAATATTTAACCGTTCCTTCTCTGGCCAGGGTAGTGGGGCCTGAAAATGGCGGACAGAGTAGCCGTAAGGAATCAGCTCCAGTTGTTCCTCGCAAACGCCGCTGTTTTGATAGAGGTTGTAATTGTGACGCGAAGGAACAAGCACCCGGTTACAGTCTTCGTTAAGGGGGTCCACCCAGGCTTCTGGTAGTCGACTGGGCTCGTAAACAGAAAAATTCCAGAGCCGACTCTTCTTGTCGTGATATTGCTTCAGCAGCGGTGGGTAGGCAAACATCAACTCGAAATCGGGAGCTCGCCACTCACCAATCGCTTTCTCAATTTCCGCCGGCAGGGGAAAGTTTTTTGTCCACAGCTTGCCCCGGGTAGGTTTAATCTTCAGGTCAATTCCGTCGACTGCCGTCAGACGGGATAACATACCCCGGGCCACCCGGGCCCAGCTTGTCGGGCTGGCAAGCAAGCCGGTGAATTGTATTTTTAAACCCATAACTTATTCTACCTCCAGCCAACTTTTTTCAAAAAGAGTAATTCTCTCCTCTATTTGTTAAAAAAATTCAGACAAGACTCTATTTCTTTTGGAGAATCTTTGATATTTTATAAATACTGGGAGAAAAATGAAAATAACTTTCTATAGGAGGATATCATGCGAAAAAAGATTTTTGTTATTCACGGTGCGGGGGAAAAGGACGGACTTGGTCAAGAATCGGGAGGGGACCTGGACACTGTCGGCTCCAACGCTTTCTACGGAGCCTGGTTTAAGAACCACTTTCAGGAAGAAGAGGGACGAGAGCCAGTATACGGTGAGGACTATGAGTTTGATTTTGTTAACTACTCGGAGGGAATCCGTCATCTCGACATACACGAGGGCTGTGATGTTTACCTGCCAGACTTCCCGATTGATGCCCTGCCTCCCCGACTGGAATTAAGACGTATGAAACGTGAGGACGAAGCCGAGGTCCGCCGGCGGCTTTACGAAGAGAAAGAAAACCTGCGGAAATTATTTCATCAAAATTCGGAGGTATTTCCCGAGCACTGGAAAGAGGCCTTCAACGACCTGAACAAACAGATGGACAAAATTAACAGCGACCGCCAGTTTTTTGAGATTTGGTCTACCGTGCACTATGCGGGTATACTGGCTGGAGCTGCCGAACAGATCATTAGCGACGGCGGCGAGGAAGAAGTGATAGAGCTGCTCGCCGAGAAGATGTTTGGAGAGGATTTTGAGGCGGCCTGCTCTGAGCTGGAAGAGGTGCTTGATTCCAGTCTGAAGCGTGAATTGCTGGATGAGTTACCGCAGGACAAGGTTCACGAGCGACTGTTATTAAACGACGCCGCCGGGTTTGACTTCGCCTGTAAGGGGCGGTTGGGCTGGCACGAGCAGTTTCTGGGTGTGCTGGTCGAAGGTATTTCCGTCTACGTCTCAACTGTTCTCACTACCAGAAATATTGGCGATGAAATTGGTGAAGCAGGTCGCCAGGACCTTCTGGACTGGTTGAAAGTGTTGCGTTCTAACATGCTTGGCCCTGTATCTGAGTTTTATGAGCTGGTTGATAAGATCAAACAGGCTAATCCCGACAATTCTAACGTAAAGAAAATACATTCACACATGCAAGCTGTTCATGAACTCTGGGATAACCTCTCCTACGACTGGATGCTGGAACAGCATCAGCCGCTTGAGGACCGTTTGATTGTCCAGCTCTCCGAGTCGACCTCAGGTCGACCAGTCTCAGATATTGAACTTGTTGTTAACATTACAGAGGGGGAGGTTACCCTTTCTTCGCCCGATGATTCCGGTGAAGAGTTCAATAGTCTCGCCCTGCCTACAGACGAGGATGGCACAGTCCAGGTTGAGTTGAACCACGACGGACAGAGTCCCGACGAATTTGGGATTGCAGTGACCCACAATGACCTGGACTTTCTGACCTATCCCGAGGATTTGAAGCTCAGCGAGGATTATTTTGACGAGCATCCTTCGCCTGACTCGGCTGAGTTCAGGCTGGTGGAATACGTCAAAGGGGGGGGCGGAGAAGTAACTACTGAGCGGCCAGCAAATAAAGAAAAAATTGAGTCAGGCCAGGGCCCGGGTGAGGAGCGGGCGATTGAGATTAACTGTGACCTGATTGAATCGCACATACGCTACCTGGCCGAAAATGACGTTCGTTTGATCAGGATTGACGATCACCACCCCTATGAACCGGCCGTGCTCGAACGACTGCAGGAGTTAAATGAAGAGGGGATGATCAAAGAAGACATTGTTCTCTCCAGTCTGCCCCAGGGTGAGGAAATGCCGATAGAAGAGCAGAAGTGTGGGGCTGACTTGATCTACGAACAATTTGTCGAGGGCACTCCGGCGGACAACTCCGGTCTCAAGCTGCTGCGGACAGAGGCGCACGTCCAGGACCTGCATATCCGCGAGTCTGAGCTGGCCATTGAAATTTCCAAGCTGATCGGTTCATCCTACAACAAAATTGAGATGGTTCGCGCCCTGATGAACGTAGAAAATGAGTTGGAAATGAAAGAAATTATGTCCCGACAGGGCTGGGACGAGGCTGTCGCCGAATATGAGGCGGGCCTGGAAAAAGTTCTCCCCCGGGTGGAGAAGACACTCTTTCACATTCATCTCGTTGAGCCCCCTGAGGACGGTGATTACTCCGATAAAGTAGGAATGCGGAAGTTTCTTCACCCAATGGAACTTATGTCGGCGGGGGAAAAAGCCAAACAGCACCTGTTTAAGGAGCTTTATGCGACCGGCCCCGGTCAGGATGTAAATATTTATTCGGCCCTTTCCCCCTTCTGTAATCAGAAACTGGGCGAACCGACAATTAACGTTGCCTCGGCTTTGAATTATCTGACCCGGCGTTACAACATTGATTACTATTTTTATGCTTACGGTTCTTTCCTTTTTTCAACGCGACGAGTTAACGAGGAGGGCTATATGATTGATCTGAGTAACCTGGTCAGTAAAGTAGGGAGTCCCGCAGACGGTGGCCACGCCGCCGCCGCTACTGGATCGCCGGAGAACAACCCGGCTTTTCCCAAGAAACGTTTCGACAACGTTTCGGACCGGAATTTCGCCGAGTATCTTTACTATATCCTTGAAACTGTCTGCGACGTTACCGGTCTTGAACTGGTGGAGCTGCGGGAACAATACCCGGATGAATTTGAAGAAAATATGGGCGATGTTTTGGATCGTCTGGATCGAAACGTTTATAATTTGCAGCTTGCGGGAGACGACGGGACAGTAAGCATCTGCTTGACCGACTCCGTCTGGAGCGAGCAGGACGAGCCCAACCTTACATTCCCGCTTGCTCTTGCTCATCTCCGTCGCAAGTATCCAATGGACTATTTCTTCTACTCAGTTTCGACCAGCAATTTGTTGATGCGCAACGTGATGGATCACGAGGAGAAGCTTAACCTGCACAAAGCCGCCCGGGCCCTCGGTACACATCGCGATGGTGGCCATCCGCGTGCCGCTTCCTGTCAGCCCAAGTTTAATCCAAAATTTGACGCCAAATCCTTCAAATACGTCAACTACAAGAATATTGACAACTACGTAAAATTTCTTGGTAAGCGTCTTATGGAAGAACTTGATTTCAACCGCTACCAGGTGAAGGCCTATTAATGCCAGCACTGACTGGATTTTTGATTATTCAAACGGGAGGAGCAACCAGGGATGACTCTTGACGAAGTAGATTTCCACTCATTGCGTGAAGACGTAGCGCGCGACCGTATGAACTTAATCGCTGATATTGTAAAAATAAGCCAGACCCCCGCGCCTACCTCGGACGAGCGAGATCGGGCGGAAGTGCTGGCCTCACGGTTTCGTGAGCTTTATGTGGATAACGTTTATATTGATCCGGAGGGGAATGTAGTTGCTCACCGCAAGACCCGGGATGTCCCCCCCGTTTGCGTTACCGCTCACCTGGACACGGTGTTTGATCGCTCCGTCAACCACACTGTTGAAGTGAATGACCGAGTGATTTCTGGTCCCAGCGTTGGCGACGACAGCCTTGGGCTGGCTACACTTCTTTCCATCATACGGCTGTTGCCTCCCGAGGAGCCGGGTAATCTTATTCTCCTCGGGACTACCGGCACTGAGGGCCAGGGCAATTTACGTGGCAGTCGCTATTTTGTCGATAATTTTGAGGATGATTTAGGAGCTGTGCTTTGTCTTGAAGGACACGGATTAGGACGAATTGACTACTGGTCGCTTGGCAATATTCGACTGCGGGTCAAGGCTTCCAGTAAAGGCGGTCACGTCTGGCGGGACGAGACCGGTCCCAATCCGATTAAAGTTTTGAGTGGACTAATTACCAAGCTCTATCAGAAAACTGACACAGCAGTTGAAGCGGACAACTTTGGCGTGATAAACGCTGGTCGGATTGAAGGGGGCTCGTCTTTCAATACGGTGCCTTATAGTTGCGAGCTTGACCTGGAAATTAGGTCGGACGATAACGACTTAATGGAAAAACTATATAACCAGACAATGGAGGTTATTGGCGAAACTCAGAAAAGTAGCGGCCTGAAGCTTTCTGTAGAAGAAGTAACAAGACGTCCCGTTACCGGGCTTGGTCTTGATCACTGGCTGGTCGACGAAGTGGAAGAAATTCACGATGAGTTGGGAATAACTTCGGAACCCGGCCCGGCTTCTTCTGACGGCTGTATATTTATCAACGCTGGCATACCTACTGTTACGCTCGGTCTGGCTCGTGGACACCATCGTCACCACGAGGATGAGACAATTGAATTAGATAGCCTGGAAACCGGTCAGGTGCAGCTGATGATGGCTCTAACACGTTGTGCTCAACGCTTGTCCTTGAAAACGGAATGAGTTAGGAACAGGCGAAATAATCATCCAGCAATTCTAAATCCTGCTCCAGTAGCTCCGTCAGATCAATTGTTAACAAAAACCCTTCCCCGGTTTGTGCCCTCTGCGACTCCAGAACAAGCGCCTCTCTGGCTGGCATCTGAAACTTTTCGGTTTCAAAAGAAATTTCAGCCGGCTTATTTTTTTGCTCCTTAAACACCCGCGCGTTTTTATCGGTGGTCTGCACGTAAAGGTGATTGTTGGAGAATCTGATTGCTTTTCCCTGCAAAAGTCTAATCCCCTCGGGCGTGCGCACCACTACCGGTATGGGCTTGGGGCGCTCGACTTGTTGACAGGCGTTTTTCTCTTCCAGGTGCGAGAAAAAATCCTCCCGGGTTTTAAATACGTTCAGCTTCTCCCGGGTTTTTTCATTTTTTAAAAGTTTTGGCTGCAGAAGACGGGGAATGTTGCAGAGGTAGAATTCCCAGTTGTTTTCTCTCGCTTTATCCTGGAATTTTGTAAAAATTTTTATTGGGTTGGTCTTTACGTTGCTAACCCCACGGACGTCCAGGGCAAGAACTCTTTTCTCCGGGCTGGCAGCCTCTATTTTTTTCATCCGCTGCTCAAGCTCCTCAGCCAGCCCCTCTTCCAGTGGTCCCATAAACAATAGGAAGGCGAGAAAATCAAAATCATCTGTTTTTAAAGCCATAAACTCCATTCTTGCGGTCCTCCTGTCCGTGGTCAGTTGCCCATGTCTTATCGTTTTCCCCCGTTCTAATCTTCCAGCGGCTCCCTTCCCGGTTTCTCTCTTCAAGTGGAAAGAGAAGCTGGAAAGTTCTGTTTCACATTGATTTTACCTTCATTATGTGATTTAATAAACAAATTCAATTGCACCTTCAAACATGACTTTTAAACGTCATTCCCCTTCCTTTTTTCCAGCTTGAAGCGGGAAGAGACCAGCGGCTAATTTTGAAAGGGAGAGTAGGTAATCTTGTCAGGTCCCGGTGTCTGTTCGGAAGCCGACTGGAATTGTGTCATCCTGGCAGCTGGTCGTTCTTCCCGTATGGGTGTGCCCAAGCCGTTGCTGCGGATACAGGACAAATATCTTCTAAGACATAAAGTGGACCAGGCTTTTCGGCTGGCGGCCAAAAATGTAGCTGTGGTTTTAGGCTACCACGAGGCCCGAATCAGGCGGGCGATAGAGCTTTGTCCCTCCCCAAATTTTCACTTCATTAGAAATCCGCTCCCCGATCGCGGTCAGACCTCTTCGCTTCAGGTGGCGCTGCAAGAGCTGGGCATTGAAACAACTGTTTCATCATGGCCGGTAGATCAGCCACCACTGCCCGACGGTGTCCTGCGAAAGTTAGTCAGTCAAAGCGGTAGTAAAATTGTCATTCCTTCTTATGATTATCGGCGTGGCCATCCGCCTTTTTATCCTCCCTGGTTATTACCTGAACTACAAGCGTTACCGGTAACCAGGGGGGTTAACAGCCTTTATGAGAAATATGAAGATAAAATTATTCACGTAGAAGTGGACTGTCCGGCTGTCCTGGCGGACCTGGATACCCCGGCTGATTTTCAAAAGCACCTTCAGGATTTGTCGACCTCCGTCGAAAAACAATAAGAGACCGACCAACTTTACAGCGGGACTGTTTTCTTCCCGAAGACAGGGACAGTTCCCGACCGGTGGAGGTGTCGCTTTGCTATTTAATCAGTTTCGTAAGTGGAGCGCCTTAATATTTTTTGTTATCTTGTTAATAACAGTCAGCGGGGCTGAGCTATCTGCCTCGTTTGGACGGCCAAATAGAATTGAGTCGATCGAATTTGTGCCACGCAGTCGCCATCAGCTCAGACTGGGATCTGGGTTAGAATTTAATCGAGAACTGGGCACTGATCTGCTCGATGAAGAAGAACTGGAATACGATGCCTACCGGCTAAATCCAATTGAATACCGTTTTGGATTATTGGACAATTTTGAACTTGGTTTTGGAACCGGCTATACGATGAACTCAGGATCGCCTCATCCGGACGAGTCAAATTACGACACTATTGATCTGCTGGCTCGTTTACGCTGGCACCGCCATTTTGGCACCTCTTTTCGTCTTCGTTTTGCCGGTGATCCGGCTCTGCACCCGGACGGAGCCGATCGGGTCCAATTACGAATTAACTTTCCATTTGTTATAGCAGTTGGCGACGGTTACTTTCACTCGGAAGTTGGTTATACTTTTGCCGGAGGAGACTTTGAGGGGCCGGACGGCGAGGTGATTGCAGACCGTGAAGGTCATCTTAATTATGGGCTCGGGCTGAGCTGGCTCAATTCCTCCTTCTCCGCTTATTCAATTGAAGTCGTCGGTCGACAGGCCGGAGCAGAGCTGGAGGAGGGGGCGTTTAACGATCATCTGGAGTTAGTTTTTGGTTCCTCATTTACCTTCACCGAAAATTCTCGACTGCAGCCCTCAGTTGGAGTGGGGCTGTTAGAGGGAAGCCCGGACCTATCCCTTCGAGTTTCTTACACTCTGGGATTGAAAGCTCCTGAGGCCCGCCGAAAAAAAATGTTGCCCGCCGAGCGTTTTTCTCGCCGCGAACCCGCCCCTTTAGAACCAGAGGTCGACCTGCGAGAACTCAAACAACAGGGAGCAGCTGAATTTGAACTAAACAACCTTGAAAAAGCAATTGAAATATTCGAAGAGGTTCTGGAACATGACCCGGAGAATCTGATCGCGCTCTCTAACCTGGGCAGTCTTCACTACCGGCGTGAAAATTACTCACGGGCAGCCGATTATTATCGCCGTGCTCTCGACGTGGAACCGACTGATGTGGTTGCGCGACAGTATCTTGGCGCAATCTATTATCAACTTGGTGAATGGGAAAAAGCTCGCGAAGAGTTTCAGACGGTGCTGGAGCTGGAACCGGAAAACGAAACTGTTCAACGTTGGCTTGATTTTTTAAGGCGTTAGTTTAGTCTCTCTCCCGGTTGCGCTTGATTGTCAGGGGGCAATAATATTAAAGCAAAAAATTCACCCTACGGTTTTCTCTATACTGACTTTTACCAACTCACCATGGCCCAGACCTATTTTAACCAGGGACTGCATGAAAAACCGGCCCGTTTCGAGCATTTTTTTCGTAAAAATCCCAATTATGGCGACCACCGAGCCGGCTTCTGTGTGAATGCTGGTTTAGATACCTTTCTTGACTGGTTGAAAGAGGCCATACCAACTGCTGATGAAATCGAATATTTGCGTCAATTAACTAAATCGTCTGGCAGTCCCATGTTCAGCCCGGACTTCCTCCAGTGGCTGAGGGGAAGCGACCCTTTTAGCGAACTAACTGTAAAAGCCATTCCTGAGGGACGGGTGGTTCACCCTAACGAGCCACTGACGGTCATCGAGGGTCCGCTTGCCCTTGCCCAGTTGGTGGAAACTCCACTGCTCAACCATATTAACTACCAGATTTTGATTGCCACCCGTGCAGCTCGTATAGCTGCCGCTGGGGAGGGGAAGCTGTTGTTAGAATTTGGGATGAGGCGCGCCCACGAGAAGGGGGCCAACAGTGGTGCCCGGGCTGCTATGATCGGCGGCGCTGATTTCACCTCAAATACTGCTGCCTCGCGCTGGCTTGACTATCCCCCGAAGGGAACTCACGCCCACAGCCTTGTCCAGACTTTTCTTGCCCTGGGCAAGTCTGAACTGGAGGCATTTCGTGCCTTCGCCCGCGCTTATCCTGACAATTGTATTTTGCTGGTTGATACCGTGGACACACTCCACAGCGGCCTCCCCAACGCTATCGAGGTCTTTGAGGAACTTCGGGCTGAGGGCCACGAGCCGCTGGGAGTCCGTCTGGATTCCGGCGATCTTGCCCACCTCGCCGTTCGTGCCGCGGAGATGCTCAACGAGGCCGGCTTCCCCGGTGTCAGTATTGTTCTCTCGAATCAGCTGGACGAACTTGTATTGCGGCAGATTCTTGAGCAGATCCGCTATGAAGCTCCTGATTATGATCTTGACCCTGAGGCAGTAATTGATCGTCTTGTCTATGGGGTCGGAACTCGGTTGATTACTTCCGCTGGCGACTCTTCCCTGGGCGGAGTTTACAAATTAGTTGCAATTAAAGCTGAGGCCGGTTGGGAGCCGGTGTTAAAAATTTCTGAAACGCCGGAGAAGATTCCTATTCCCGGGCGGAAAGAGCTTTACCGGGTTTATGACGCCCGCGGTAAGGCTACGGCGGATTTGCTGGCCCGCCCGGACGAGGAGGTTCATGAACAAGAATCATTACTCCTGCAACACCCGTACAGGAGTCAGTGCCGTCGTCGCCTTGGCTTCGGTGAGATTGGTGAGATAGAGCCTCTTCTGGCCTGTTATCTGCGAGACGGGCAGTTGCTGCGCGAAAATGAAACTCTGGAAAAGTTCCGGCAGCGTAGGAAAATGGATCTGAAAAAGCTTGACGCCGGCGTCAAACGAATACTCAACCCCCATTTTTACCACGTCTCAATCAGTGAACAGACGTCGGAATTAAAGCAGGAGCTGGTATCTGAATATGAAAGATAAAGTTAGAGAATTGCCATTGCAATTGAAAAATAGATAAGCAGACCGCAGGCGTCAACAATTGAAGTAATCAGCGGGCCGCTGGCAACAGCCGGGTCGAGGTTCAGCGTGGTGAGCAGGAAGGGAAGCAGAACCCCGATCAGGTTGGCCGCGAATATTATTGCAAGCATTGCCAGGCCAACGACGACGCCAATCATTACTTCCGCCCGGAAAACACCGAGGAAAAAACTGGCGAATCCGAGAGAAAGGCCTAAAAATAGACCGATAGCAATCTCCCTCAGGAAAGCCTTAAACCACTCGTCCATTTGAACATCGCCGATTGATATGGCCCGGACCATCATCATCGCTGACTGGGCGCCGGCGTTGCCGCCGCTGTCAATCAGCAGCGGGATAAAGAAGGCGAGCCCGATAGCCGCTTCCAGCGTCTCCTCAAAACCGGCAATTATTCCGGAAGAAATCAGGTTGACAAAGACCAGTATTAACAGCCACCAGAAACGGCTGCGGAAGAGCAGGCCAACCCCCGCTTCGCTGTAAGTCTTTCCCAGCGGTAAAACGGCACTGGTCTTCTGAAAGTCCTCAGTTGCTTCCTCTTCGGCAACGTCGAGGGCGTCGTCAATTGTTACTATTCCCAGTAATCGACCGTTAGAATCTTCGGCCGGGATCGAGAAGAGGTCGTAGCGCTGCATTATCTGGACCGCTTCTTCCCGGTCGGCGTTTGCTTCCACCGAGACGTATGAGTAGTCCATAAGCTCTTCAATTTGTGTGTCGGGGTCCGTCAGAATTATTTGTCTCAAAGGGATCGCGTCAATTAGCACGTTTTCCTCGTCAACGACATAAATTGACTTGATGGTCTCCTTGTCCTTACCTATTTTGCGAATATGGTCCAGCGCCTCCTGACAGGTCCAGTCCGGTTTCACCCGCACATAATCCGGGGTCATCAGCCGGCCAACGCTTTCTTCCGGGTAACCAAGCAGCTCCCGCGCTTCCTCCAGGTGTTCACCCTCCAGTAAATTAAGTAATTTGCGGGTTAAACGGGCTGGCAGTTCCTCCAGGAATTGAGTCCGGTCGTCAGGTGGGATAGTTTTTAAAATTTTTCGTGTTTCTTGATCGGTGAGCTCTTTTAATAGCGTGTTTTGTGTGTAGGAGTCTAAAAATGCAAAGACCTTAGCGGCTTTTTCTCGGTCAAGCGCTCGAAAGATAAAAACACGCTCTGACTTGGTAGATTTTAACAGTAGGTCTGCTATGTCTGGAACCGGCCATTCGCCGAGGACATCCGTCAATTCGTCCCACATTTCCCTGTCAATGAGCGCTCTAATTTTTTCGCCTTGTGGCACTACTTCGCCTTTAACTGGACTCTCTATGGCGGATTTTTTTTGCATTAATTTACCTCCAAATGGGCTACAGTCTTCAATTTGTCCAATTATTGTAGATTAAAGCTTGATTTTTGCAAGAGAATGCCCGATAATATAAGCGCAGTAGGGAAAACATATACGATTCCCCTTCCATTCCAATCAGGCCGGCTCAGACGAAAGTCTGGCCGGCTGGACTCATAAATCCAGATGTCCTACGGATGGAGGGGGATATTTTTTTGTACCCTGCTCACTGTTGACCAGCTCTCGCGTACCACAGCAGGCCAAGATTTGTTTTCTGAAAAGTGGTTTTCAAGCCAGCTGATAGTTTTTGGGTCTCCCGGGTATCCCGAGCCAACCTCGCCCCAATTGCTGCTTATGTTTTCCAGGGCCGCGTCTCGCTCTTGCTTGGCCATCACACTGGCCGCGGAAACTGCCGGATATTTTTCATCGGCGCCACTGGAAAAGTGGAATTCTCGCTCGGGCAGTTCCCACCGGACCCAGTTTTCAGCTTCGTGGCCACTGCCCAGGGCATCGGCGTAAACGGGAATCTCAGCCGGAAAATTCTTGAGGGTCGCTACAATAACTCGAGCCTCCAGGTGCTGCAGCGGTAGTTCTGAGGTGCTAATCTGATAGGCCGGAATGTGTTGTGTCTGGTAATGGCAGTTTTTTTGTATGAATTCTGCTGTTTTCCGTCGTTGCGCCGGAGTCATTTTTTTACTGTCCGTTAGCTTTAAATCTTCCGGCAGGGAAGGCTCATTCCACTGCACTATACCTACGACAAGCGGTCCCACGGCCGGTCCGCGTCCCGCTTCATCAATGCCAATCACAACAGACATTTTATCACCTTGAAAAGTACTAAACATATGTAAATCCCAGCAGTTTCATAGTATAATTATATCCTACTTTTAAGCGACATTGAGGATTCATAGTGATTAAAACGGTAATAAAAAGCGCCCGTAGCTCAGCGGACAGAGCGTCGCCCTCCGGAGGCGAAAGTCGGGGGTTCAAATCCTCCCGGGCGTATTGTTAGTTAGATAGTTAAAAAGTTATAAAGTTAGAAAGTTAAACTTCGTTAAACCTATCAACTTTCATACTTTCATACTTTCATACTTTCACACTTTCCCACTTTTCAACTTTCCCACTTTCACACTTTCAAGGAGTTTGAGGGACGTTAGTCCCTCAAGCTTTTAGCCACAGGATGTGGCGTGGGGGAGCAGCGAACGACAGTGAGCGTTGAGGGGAGAAGATGCTTCCCCCTCAAAGAGCACGAGGCGACAAGTCGGGGGTTCAAATCCTCCCGGGCGTATTGTTAGTTAGATAGTTAAAAAGTTATAAAGTTAGAAAGTTGAAATTCGTTAAACCTATCAACCTTCCCACGTTCTCACTCCCCCATCTTTACATTTTTTCACTTTCCACTTGTCCATCTTTCCAACTTTCATACTTTCACACTTTCCCACGTTCTCACTTTTCCACTTTCCCACTTTCCCACTTTCACACTCCCAGTATAGAAAGAACACAGGTAAGGGAGGAACTTGCTCTTGACCTTCCGGTCGTCATTCCGGCCTACGAGCCGGAATCCATGTTTACGGTCTACGGTTTCTCACTCTCCCACTTTCCCACTTTCCCACTTTCCCACTTACACACTTTCCCACTTACAGAAAGTTCGAGAAA
>CAZMIT010000039.1:0-14608 GCA_964566495.1 uncultured bacterium
TGCAGGCTGAGCTTGACCGCCGTCGTCCCGGCCAGAGCGACCTGAGCAGTTCGCGACGTGAAACTGATAAGGTCAAAATTTTAAGCGGAGTCTTTGAAGGGGAGACACTGGGGACCCCAATCGGTTTAGAAATAAAGAATCGTGACGCCCGCCCCTCTGAGTATGAGGATCGCAAAGACGTCTACAGGCCCTCTCATGCCGATTACACGTATGAGGCCAAATATGGCCGGCGCAACTGGATGGGTGGTGGGCGAGCCAGCGCGCGGGAAACGGCGGCCCGTGTCGCCGCCGGCGCTATCGCTCGTAAGTGGCTGATCAAAAATCACGAGTTGGAGATAGTTGCCTGGGTGAAGGCGGTTGGCGAGATAGAGCTGGATAATTTTGAGATTGACCAGGTTACCCGGCAAAAAGTTGAAAGCAACGAGGTTCGCTGCCCCGATCCTGAGCTTGCCCAAAGAATGCGAAAAGCGATAGAAACCTGTCGGGACGAAGGGAACTCGCTGGGGGGAGAACTGCAGTTTGTGGTTAGAAATGTTCCGGCGGGTTGGGGAGAACCGGTTTTTGACAAGCTCGAAGCAGAACTGGGTAAAGCTCTACTCTCCATCCCGGCTGTTAAAGGAGTTCAGTTTGGCAGTGGTTTTGCCGGAGCTCGTTCAACGGCTAGCCGGCAGAACGATGAGTTCAAGATAGAAAACGGCAAAGTCCGCACCCGCACTAACAATAGCGGTGGGGTGCAAGGAGGTATTAGCAACGGTATGCCCCTCTACGGCAGCCTTGCTTTTAAACCGGTTCCCACCATTTCTCAACCTCAGGAAACAGTAAACGCCGCCGGTGAGCAGGTTACACTGGAGGCCGACGGGAGACATGATCCCTGCGTGCTGCCCCGGGCGGTCCCCGTGGTAGAGTCTGAACTGGCCAGCGTCTTGATGGATCTTGCCCTCCGCCAGCGGGCTCAGAAAAACATTCCCACCAACAAGTAACCAGGTGATTATAAAATGGAAGCAAACTTAAATGAGGAGATACAGCGCCGTCGGACCGCCGCTATAATCGCCCACCCCGACGCCGGCAAAACTACTTTGACCGAAAAGATGTTGCTTTACAGCGGTGTCATTCATCGGGCCGGTTCCGTCAAAAGTCGTAAGGCCGACCGCTATGCTACCTCCGACTGGATGGACATGGAGAAGGAGCGAGGGATCTCGATAACCTCAAGTGTCCTTCAGTTTAATTATGAAAATTGTCACGTCAATCTACTGGATACTCCCGGTCATGCTGATTTCAGCGCTGACACGTACAGGACACTGGTTGCCGCGGACAGCGCAATTATTGTTCTGGATGGGACCAGTGGCGTTGAAAAACAGACTTACAAGCTATTTCGGTTTTGTAACAGGCACTCAATTCCTTTCTTTATCTTTGTTAACAAAATGGATCGTTTTGGACTGGAGCCTCTGGATCTGATGGATGAGACCGAGAAGGAGCTTGGCATTGAACTAAACGCGGCCAACTGGCCGTTGGGACGGGGGAACAAATTTCGAGGTGTATACGATTGCAAGGAGGGGCGAGCAGTGCTTTATGAAAGTGCTGGCAAACACGGTCAGGAAGAGCTTGCGGAACAGGTTGTTGCGCTGGACAGCACCGAATTTGAAGCGGCGTTCGGACCTCACCAGGCCGAGGCTCTGCGGGAAGAGGTAGAGCTGGTTGAAATAGCGGGTAGTAATTTTGAGCGGGAGAAATTTTTACGTGGCGCCCAGGCGCCGGTATTTTTTGGTAGTGCACAGACAAACATTGGCGTCAAACCATTTTTGAAACGTTTTGTTGACCTGGCTCCGCCACCGCGGTCCCGGGGGGGGATTGAACCCCAGAAGCAGGAGTTCAGTGGCTATATTTTTAAAATCCAGGCGAACATGGATCCGAATCACCGCGACCGGCTTGCTTTTATGCGGGTTTGTAGTGGTCACTTTGAGAAAGATATGGAAGCCCAGATTGTTCGTAGTGGCAAGGAAATAAAACTGGCCCAACCACGTCAGTTCATGGCCCAGGAACGGGAGGTAGTTGACCGGGCATATCCAGGCGATGTAGTTGGCCTTTTTGATCCGGGGATATTTCACATTGGTGACTCTATTTCGGCAGGATTCGAGGTTGAATACAACGAAGTACCTCGCTTTTCCCCCGAACACTTCGCGCGGGTTAAAACTCTGGATGCCTTTAAAAAGAAACATCTGCGCCAGGGATTGGAGGAGCTGTCTGAAGAAGGGGCTATTCAGCTGTTTACTCCCTGGGAACACGGGCGGGACGAGACAATTGTGGGTGTGGTTGGGGAGTTGCAGCTTGAGGTCCTGGTTTACCGGCTGGGGGAAGAATATGGCGTTGACGCTGAGCTGGATATACTGCCCTTTAACCTGGCCCGCTGGATTGAGGGGGAAGATTTAGATTTGAGTGAATTTGCAACCGGGGCCTATCGGGAGCTGCTGGCCGACAAGGACGGTTACCCGCTGTTGCTTTTTAAAACGGAATTCACGTTTGAAAGGGACCAACGAGACCATCCGGAGGTTGAGTTTCACGACACTGCCCCATTGCATCGGGATTAGCCCGGCGCTCTCCCCAGCCCTTCTCCTGTCTCCTCCCCTCACAAAGGGAAGTAATTCCGGTTTTGTTCCGGCAATCCCGGCGGAGTTCGGCGGTACTTAGCGGGGGGCATGGAAGTCGTTTACATATCCATTGGATAGCCCAGGGCGTCCATGGGAAGGAAACGTTCGTCGAGCAGCCGGTCCAGGTTGACGTAGTTCTCACTGTCAGTAGCGGAAGCAATAATATCAGCCCAGTTTTCGTAAAGTTGGTGGTCCTGCGATAGGTCGCTGCAGAGGGAGCTCAGGCTGCTGTTTAAAAGGATCTCGCTGTTCTCTTCCCCAACTCCGGATTCGTAAAGTTCACGAGCTCGCTCGTGATCATTCTGCAACAGGCCCATCTTCTTATGGACGGAGTGCACAAAATCTCGCGACTGGTTGGGGTTGCTATCCGAATACTGGCGATTAGCAACCAGGATAAGCTGGCCGATTTCAGGGAGGTTATAGTTGTCAAAAAAAATAAAGTCGCCTTCCCAGTTCCGGGACTGTAGCAGAAGACCCTCCGGCATTATGGTGGCTGGGCCAAAAACGTCGAGTTTGCCTTGCTTGAGATTTTTAAGGCTTTCAACTGTTTTAGAGTGAAGTGTGTCAATCGAAAAATTTAACGTTTCCAGCTTCTCGTGCCGGCGCAGCTTGTTGAGCAGGGTATTGGTCAGTCTGTCACCAAGGTTCCGGCCATCTATCTTCAGTTCTTCCGAAAGATTTTTCGGTTGGGCTACTGAATTTGAACGACAGAGGAATCCCCCTCGGCTCTTGAGGTAACAGGCAATTCCAACTATTGAATTGCCGGCGAGAAAGTCTTTGACGAGCGCGGCGGGGTGGGTTAAGGCAAATTGCACCTGCCCCTCGTAAAGAGGAGTTAGCGAAGGGAAGGGCGTCTCTGGTTCAACAACTTCCAGTGCACCGGTTTTTTCGACGGCTAAAAGAGGCAAATGATGAGGTAAAATTTCTCGGTCAAGGAGTATTTTTGGTGATGACATCGTTGATCACCCTCTGATTTTAGTATGAATCCAGTCTGAAAGGTCTATTTTGATAAATTTAATTTACGGACGGAACTCTTCGTATGTTTCCGAAACAGATATTTTAACTGTAAAGTTGACTTTAAACAACAAGACCTTCTAACGTCATACAACCCACCGGAGCTCCCCTCTCCCCCTGGGGGGAGAGGGCCAGGGGGAGGGGAGAAAGGTATTTGATCACCCCCTCTTTTGTATTTTCTCTCCCTCATGGGGGAGAAAAGATTAGGGCTTCGGTAGGTTGTGAGGGGAAGCCAAAGGGGGGGAGAAGATGGAGTGCCGGGTCAAGCAACTGCAGGTCGGACATGATCCGCTACCGGCAATGACCAAATCGCTGGAAGGTTCTATTTAAACAACTCTTGCCGTTGCGCTTCGAAAAATAGTTGCAAAGCGAGAAGAAATTTATTATGGTTGTCTATTCAACAATAAATTAATTGGAGAGTGAGGTGAAACTATGGCAGCTGAAGCTCCGCTGGAAGAGTTGGAACGGGTGAGTAACGAACTGGAGAGCCTGGAAATGAAATATCCTGACGCCTACTCGGATTTTTCTGATTTGTTTAAAAAAAATCGATCGGTGGGTTATAAAAACATCTGTAAGATGTTGATGGGGGAAGCAACGCCGCGAGAACTTAAGGGCATAGATTAGTAAATTCTCACATTTTTCCTTCCCTGGATCCAGTTGCCACCAAATGGGTGGGGTGGTTTGCTCAATCCTTCCCCGGGTAATTTAATTAGCTTTAAATTAACCGGGGATTATTGTGGAACAAGTATTTTATTGCGGCAATACAGATGAAAATGTCGGCTACTAATTTTATTTCTTCAGTCCACCCAGCCCATTTGACGAGTGGGCGGCCTATGCACAGGCCGGGCTAAGTATATAGAGGAAAAATAATTCAAATCAAACGAGGTAGATACAGTTGAAGAAGGTAATTGTTGTAGAATCAGCCGCGAAGACAAAAACTATTCGTAGGTTCTTAGGGGGCGAGTATGATGTTATTGCCTGTGGTGGTCACATTGTTGACCTGCCTGATGATGAGCTGGGCATCAATGTTGAACAGGGGTTTAAGGCGCGGTGGGAGCCTATACATTTTCGCGGTGCCGACAAGGTTAAGAGAGTAAGAAAACGGCTGGCTGACGCGGATGAGATATATCTGGCGACGGACCCCGACAGGGAAGGGGAAGCAATAGCGGCGGACCTGCGGGAACATTGTACACCTTACGGGGCGGAGGTGAAAAGGATTGAATTTAATGCGATTGTTTACAGGGCGGTTCGTGAGGCTCTGGAAGCGCCGCGGCAGATAGATTCAAATCGTGTAGAAGCCCAACGGGCAAGACGGGTGCTTGATCGAATGATTGGTTTTGTAATCTCCTCGATAACGCAGTTTGATCCTGATGGTCCCGGTCTACCTTCGGCGGGCAGGGTTTTATGTCCAGCGGTAGCCCTGGTTGTTGACCGTGAACGTGAAATAGAGGCCTTTACACCCCGCCATTATTGGAAATTATACGCCTTGCTGGAGGCTGGGGGGGAAGAAGTTGAAGCGATTGTTGACGGTGAGTGGGAGGAGTTTGAAAAAATTAAATCTCAGGTGAAGGAATTGAACCAACTGGGATCTATGAAAGTAAACAGCGTTGACCTTGAGCCGCAGAGCAAGCAGAATCCACGTCCCCCCTACACCACCGATGCGCTGCAGGAAGCGGCTGACGAACTGTTAAATTTTCCGCCCGAAAAAACTATGTCGCTGGCCCAGGAGCTTTACCAGGGGGTGGAAATTGATGGCAAGCCGCAGGCCTTAATAACTTACATGCGCACGGATTCAACGCGTGTCTCCCCTCAGGCGCTAAACCAGGCCAAAGAAGCCCTGGGGAATTTTTATTCTCAGGATTTATACAACGGCCGCCCCTGGCGACCGGCTGGTGGAGAACAGGACGCTCACGAGGCAATTCGGCCGACGTCGCCGGAAGATCCCGACTTGCATCCGGAGGTGTTGGAGGAACAAATTGGAGCTGATCTCTGGCAGCTTTATCGCTTGATTTATTACCGTTTCCTTGCCTCCCAGTCAAAACCGGCGGTTTATAAAACAACTGAAATAAAACTAAGTGCCGGAGATGTGACCGCCGAGGCCCTGGGGAATGAACTGTTATCTTCGGGTTTTCTGAAAATTTATAGAGAGATTCGTCCAAATTACGGTCGGGAGGAAGTGGAGCTTCCCCAGATTGAGGCCGGTGTTGAGCTAGATTTGAAACGTTCCTGGCCCGAGTCCATGCAGACTTATCCACCGGCCCGTTACCGGGAGGGTGGATTGGTTCGCTCGCTCAAAGAGAAGGGCATTGGGAGACCGTCAACTTACGGGGATATCCTCGGTAAAATTAAGCGGGGCCGCGGTGGTTTTGGTTACGTTCGTAAACAGGGAGGGAAACTACGTCCAACCGATAAAGGGGAGCGCCTCTGTGACTATCTGAGAGAGGAATACGAACAGGTGATTTCCTACGAGTATACCAGCGGGATGGAAAAAGAACTGGACAGAATTGAGCGCAGTGAAAGTTCTTACCGTGAATTTCTTGAGACAGAGTTCCAGTGGTTGCGAGAGCCTTATGAAAAATCGAGTGAAAAAGGTTGGTTAAGTGGAGACCGGCCGACCCCGGCCCAGGTTAAATTTTTGAAACAGCTTGAGAAACGGGTCGACCGCGAAGTGCCTTCGGAAGTATTCGAATCAAAAGAAAAAACAAGCGAGTGGATCGATAGGCTTCAGGAGGAGGAGAAGCCACTGGTGAAGATCACCGAAATTGATGAGGTGGATGTGAGCGGAGTGAACTGTTATCGGTTTGAACTTCGTTTTAACAAACGGCTTCCAGAAGAAGAAAGGGAATATCTGAAGACAAATAAGATGAAATACAGCCCGGGGAGCGTGGACCGGTTTCCGGGCTTCAGGTTTCAGAGGCAGGATTACGAGACAGTTAAAAAATTTCGGGAGGAGTTAATTGAGCGCTACAACTCAAAAGACTCCCCGCTGGAGGCTCGACTCAAGGTAGAGTAAAACGGAGCAAAAAAGAGAAGTGAGTAAAATGGGTTGTCGTGCCAAGTGCGCCAGTTAGCCAAAGCTGGTAAAGACTGCTCGAAAATGACCTCAATCGAGTTCTTCGAGGCTGTTGGGAAGGTACTGGTTGAATTTTTTTTCAGCCTCTTTTCGAGAGTAGTCTTCTATACACATTAATTCCCCCATAAGAAACTGGGAGACAGTATCGTATACACGTTTTTCTGTAATGTTCAGGTTCTGATCCAGAAAACGGGTGTGAAGTTTTTGTAGGCCTTCGATGGCCGACTCAAGATCACCGGTCTTGACGTCGTCCAGGAGTGATTTTAGCGTCTGCTGGTGAATTTTCTCAGGATGTTCTTTTTCCTCCGGATCGTAGTTTTCCTTGATAAACTGTTGTGCTTCCTCCAGCTTATCGTAGAAATTATCCCGGGGAGTTAGCTCGCGAACTCCAACTTCCTCAAGATTATTGGTAGGAATTTTGACAGTTTTCTGGTTGAGACACATCTCTATCACAAAGTATTGCTCTACTTCACCGTTTCTTTCAATTTTTTCTTGTTCAATAATTTTACCGGCTCCATGATGCGGATAAATAACAGCGTCGCCAACTTGCAAAGAAAACGCACCTCCAAAAAATGTTTTAGCACAGGTATTTTAATCTGGGCACAAGCAAATATCATTATGAATTATATCGCATAAATAGGTAATTTAACAGGGGGGCTCTGATAGCAGCAGAACCTACCGGAGGGGCTCCCAAATTCCTCCCCACGATCTCCAGGGGAGGGGATTTGCCAGGGCCACGCCAAACAAGTACGATTTTGGTTTTTGGCGGCCATCTGGCAGTAGTAGATTTTATTATGTTAAAAAGAAACGTGCTTTGTTATAATCAAGCCAATGCATTAAGTTTAACTTGCTGAGATAATTAACGAGAAAGGATGTATTTAAATGACTGAACGTGTCTTTATTACAGGAGCTAACCGGGGACTGGGATTGGAGTTTGTTCGCCAGTATCTAAATTCTGGCTGGAAGGTATATGCTACCGCTCGCCAGCCTGAGAATGCAGATGAATTGCACTCACTGCAGGATAAATTTGAGAAAAACTTAAAAATTTTGCGGCTAGATATCAGCAAAGAAGACTCCGTGGAAGCGGTCGGACGGACGATGGAACGGCTTGAAGACGGGATTGAGCTGTTGATAAATAATGCTGGCACGTATGGTTCAAAAGACGGTTTTCTGGAGCTGGAGCCGGAACAGTTAACGGAGATTTTTGCTGTAAATTGTGTTGGTTCTTTTCGCTTGACGCAGCGATTATTTTCCCTTGTAAGGGGCGTTAAGGGCGATGTTGTTTTCATCACTTCGCTAATGGGATCGATAGACGACAACAGAAGTGGAGGGGCTTATCCCTACAGGATTTCAAAAGCCGCCCTGAATATGCTGGGCAAGACCGTGAGTGAAGATTTTAAATCTGAGGGAGTCTACACGTTACTTCTGCATCCGGGCTGGGTGAAAACTCGTATGGGCGGTGAGAACGCCAAAATCAACGTGGAAACCTCGGTTACCGGAATGCGGGAGGTAATTTCACAAATGGATCTGGAAATGAGCGGAAAGTTTTACGCTTATGACGGTGAGACGCGTCCCTGGTAAATAAATCACTACGGAAGCGGGGTAATACGATGGAGATTGAGAAACGAGTTGCAACAATATGTGAGGCGATAAGCGAGCGTCAAATTATAGAATTCAACTACCAGTGGAGAAGTCGCGTAGTTGAGCCTTATCTGGTCGGGGTACACGAGGATGAGGAGGAGTTAATGCTACGCGCGGTCCAGGTGGCCGGAGAAAGTAAAAGCGGTGGGTTACCGGACTGGCGACTGTTTCGTTTGAATGAAATGAAAAAGCTAAAGGTTACTGACAGGCGTTTTGAGCCCCGGCTGGAAGAATATGAGCCTAAGGATCCGGAGCTTGTGGACCGGGAGTGCTGGGTCGGCAGTAAGTATTGACTGTAAAATTTTTTAACATTTAGATCAGCGACAAGAATCAAATAAACAGGTTATTGTTCCAGCGAGACCGTGATAACCGGAGCTCGACCTATCTCGCTGTCGGCGATTGAGCCTAACATCTCTCTTTCCAATGTTTCACTGGCCAGGGTATCACCGGTTCCGGCTCGTGAACCACGCTGACAGAGGAAAATAATATCTGGCTGATGTTCTCCAACCAGCTCATTAATTGTCATCGAGGAAATTTTTGACTTAAGATTGGCAACTTTCACCACACAGGTGTCATCCTTCTCTGCAAAATTAGCTTCGTTAATATTTTCCCCCACCCAGGTTATGTGAAATCTCTGGTTTTTACAAAGTTGGTTGACGACGTCAACAGCGACGTCACCATCGCCTATGACCAGGGCCTGGATAGGAGTTCCGCTTGGTGAGAGGTTCTGCATTACAACCACCCCAGGTAGAAAAGTAGATAGAAATAAACAATAGTTAAAACGACCAGTGGCAGAGTGACCAGACCACCAATTTTTAACATAACTTTGGTGGAAATTACTTCAGTGGTGTAAATTAAGGCCATGCGTGAGGAAGCGCAGGGTAGGAGAAAGCCAAAAGTGGCCCCGAAAGCCATAGGAAGTACCAGTTGCAGCGCAGTGTATGGTAGGTTTCCGGCGGAAGCGCTCAACAGGGGGGCGACAATAGCGACAACAGTCGTGTTGTTCACACTGTTGCTGGCCAGGGAAGAGAGTAAGATTAACAGGGCCGCCACGATTGGATAGGGAAAAAAGGCGATTACCCCTTCTGCCAGTAAGGCGAATTGTCGCGATACACCGCTGGCTATCAGGCCATTACCCAGGGCCAGCCCGCCGCCGATTATCAGGTAGACTCCCCAGTTAACTCGTCGGGCGTCCTTCCAGGAAATAACTTCAAAAGTAAATAACAAGCTGGCGGCTGTTAAACTGATAACGGCGCTTTCCAGCAGGCCGCCGGTCAGGGGTAGTGCCCAGGTCAAAACGGGCGAGGTTAGCCAGAGCAGGATAGCGCCCAGGAAAATGGCAAGAGTTACGCCCTGTTTGGGGGTAAACATGGGTTCGGTTGCTTCCCGAGGGTAGAGTTCACCGGTCTCGATAGTAACGTCGGTGGGTAGGACGGTTAGCGTCAGTATAAACCAGGACAAAAGGAGCGAAAGAAAGGCCAGGGGAGTTCCATAGACCATCCAATCGAGAAAGGTCCAGGGGATTTTATCAGCTAACACGCCGCTGGCGACGGCGTTCGAGGAGGCGCCCAGGATTGTACTCAACCCGCCTAGCGTAGTAGCCAGGGCAAGCCCCATTAGCAAAACCCGGGTAAAATTGTCTTTGCGTTCTTTTTCCCGGACCCGGCCCCCAATAGTTAAACAGACCGGTATCAGCATAGCAACCACGGCTGTGGAAAAAACCCACATCGAGGTCAAAGCACCAACCCCCATGATGCTGAGTAAAATTAGCCGGGGTCGCCCACGAGAATAAAATAGCAACCGCGTCGCCAGCTTACGAGTGAGATTATGTTTACGCAGAGCCTCGGCGATAAACAATGAGCCCAGGATTAGAAAGACTACCGGGTCGGCAAAAGGGGCGAATGCTTCCTCAACCGGAAGCAGGTTGGTAGCCACTAAAGCAACTGGTATGAGCAGTGCTGTGACTTGAATTGCTACGGGTTCGAAGACAAAGAGTCCGGCTGCGAATATTAACGTGGCAAGCCCGGCCCGCAGTTCAAAATCGAGTTCTGACAGCCCCGGCATCCAGAAAAACAAACTGGCAATAAAAATTATTAAAAAAATAGTCCAGTATTTTTTCTTCATATTTCTTCGCCATCGGTTAATGGGTCAAGACCGTTGACGTCGTAAGTGATTGTAGTTGCCTGGTCGAGGGCTTCGTTGTCCAGGGTTTTAAGATCAATTTTTTTCTCAAGTTTGGAAGCTTCCGTGGGGGAAGTCTTTGTGCGCGGGTGGCGGGCAAGAATAGAACAACAGTCCTTATAGTCGTCAATAGAAATATTATAGCTCCCCCAGCGGCGAGCATAACCTGATATTTCCTCTTTGTTCATGCCAACCAGCGGGCGCAGGACGGGCCGACTGGTTGGCGAGCTGATTGTGGTAAGATTCTCCAACGTCTGGGAGGCGACCTGTCCCAGGCTTTCTCCGGTAACAATTGCGCCCAGGTTGTTTTTCTTGCAGATTTTATCTGCCACCCGGGTAAGGTGGCGGCGGAAAAGAACCATTTTAAAGTTGGCGGGAAATTTACGGCTTACCAGCTCGAAGGGGAGGTCAGGCACAAGATAAAGTTTTCCCCGGGTTCCAAAACCTGCCAGGTGATTTACGAGAGCTCTGAGTTTGTGTTCCAGGGCCTCCCGGGCCGAGGAATAATTGTAAAAATGGAGGAAATCCGTTCGGCACCCCCGGCTCAAGATTCTTAAGGCGGCGACCGGCGAATCGATCCCCCCGGAAAGCAGTGTCAGGACCGCCCCCGAGGTTTCTACCGGTAGCCCGCGGAAGCCGTCAAATTTGTGAAAAAAGAGAAGAGCCTGGTTGTGCAGTATTCTGACGTAAATTTCCAGGTCAGGCTCATCCAGGTCTACCCCCAGCTCAGTTGATTCATTGATCACCGCACCGATTTTGGTGTTACATTGTACAGAGTTTTTTGAAAATTCTTTATCTGCTCGACTGCAGCAGATAGCAAATTTTTCACTTTTATCAATCAGCGGAGCTCCCGCTTTTAAGGCCGCCGAGGCGATGGTCTCAAGGTTTCGAGGAAGCTTCCAGGCAGGAGCAAACCAGGCGATTCCGGCGACTGTCTGCAGGTGTTCCAGGATCGCCTGTAGATTGCTGTGCGGGTATATGTCTAAAAGAAAACCGTTTCTTAATTTTTTCAGTTCCCCGTGTTTAAACTCAGCCAGTCGTTCCTCGATGTTTTCCTTAAGTTGTGAGATAAATAGCGGTTGGTTCCCTTTTTTCAGGTAGAGTTCACCAAAACGGATCAGGATGGTGTCGGGGTTAGAGTTGTAGTCAGCAGTTAGATTAAAATCACTGTCAGTCATCGAGTAGATTCCACCTGATAAGCCTGTTTTTTATAGCCTTAAAGTGGCTGCCGTGCCAGTAGACGCTGTCGCAGTCAGGACAGCAATAGTAGTCGTCTATCCAGTTATAAGTTTCCGCTGGCACTTCATCCCGAACCGCTTTTTTGCTTATCGGGGTAATTTTTCGGTTGCACTTGAGGCAGCGTTTAAACAATCGTGCCCGGAGAAATTTCAATTCGTGTTCTTCTTTCAGGCGCTTTAACTGCTCGCGCAGCTCGGTCGAGTGGATCAATGTTGCCGGCAGATCAGCGGCTAACTCTAAACAGAGTTTACGGTCGCGGCTCAGAATAATCCGTTGCTGGGAGCGGGCAAAGTCGACCAGCTCGCGGTCGGCGAAGCTTTTTCGATACTCACAATCGTAACCGCAGATGAGCAGGTAGCGGCTTAGCTTTCCCAGCATAACGTCAGCTACAAACCGGGGAGATACGGAACAATTCAATTTCGGTCACATTTTTAATAGAATTGTTGTGGTAAAAAGGTAAAATATTTTGCACCAGCATTAATTATTTTAACATAATCGTTGAAAGGGGCGTAGGTCTGATTGATTATCGCAACTGATCTTGAGGGAGTGCTAATCCCGGAAATATGGGACGCTATAGCGTCGGAGTATGGGATAGACGAATTACATTTGACCACGCGTGATATACCTGATTTTGAGGAGTTAATGGAACATCGTGTCAATGTCTTAAACCGGCAGGATTTGCGGCTCGAGGACCTGCAGAAGGTGGCCCGAGACGTAATGGCGTTCCCCGGCAGCACTGAGTTCTTGAACTGGGGACGCCGGCGAGGACAGATAATTATCATTTCCGATACCTTTCACGAACTCTCCGATCCGCTGGTCTGGGAATTTGGCGGCTACAACCTTTTTGCCAATCAGTTTACTACTGATTCAAAGGGCCGTATAACCGGTTATAAGCTGCGCATTCGGGGTATGAAATGGCGGGCTCTTGAAAAGCTTCGTGACATAGGTTTTTTTATTGTTGCGATTGGTGACTCACACAACGATCTTTCCATGCTTGAAGAAGCCCATCATCCTATTTTTTTCAACCCCCCGAGGGAGTTGCGCGAAAAGTGTAGTGATTTTCCCGTCGCTGAAACTTATGATGATTTAAGGGAGTCAATATTGAGCGTCCCCGCCGAATTAATTGAAAACCCGTGAACTGGTGATATGATTTGAAAGCAGCCAAGAACCCCTACGTTAATAATCCCGACACTGACTTTGAACCCCTTGCTGAGCTCACTTCTAACCAGGTCCGCCGGCAGGCGGAGCTGTTGCGGCAGGCGATACGGTATCATGATCGCAGATACTACCGCGAAAACGACCCGGTAATTGCTGATTCCGTCTATGATCGTTTGTTTGCACGTCTGCAGGAGATAGAAAAAAAATATCCGCAGTTGCGAAGCAAAAACTCGCCGACGCAGAGAGTCGGTGCCGAACCGCTCGATGAGCTGCCCACAGTTGAGCACGTCACGCCGATGCTCAGTCTTGACAGTACGCTGGACGAGGCCAGCGTGATTGATTTTCAGCGTTTTCTAAGTGAACAGCTTGGTCACTCTGATTATAGCTTCTGGGCGGAACCCAAATTTGACGGTCTCTCAGTGGAACTGGTTTACGATGAAGGACAGCTAATACGAGCCTCGACCCGGGGAGATGGTTACCGGGGCGAGGAAATCACTGAAAACATTCGCACTATTCCCACGGTTCCTCTCAAGTTGGATCGCTTCGATGCTGGGGGGACCATAGCAATCAGGGGAGAGGTCTATATGCCGCTGGATAGGTTCCAGGAGTTTAATCAACAGCGGTCTCTGGAAAATAAAAAGACTTTCGCTAACCCCCGGAATGCTGCCGCGGGCAGTTTACGTCAGCTTGATCCCTCTGTCGTCGCCCGCCGCCCGCTGGCTATGTTTGCTTTCGACGTTATGAACGGCGACCAGCTCGGTCTGGGGTCCCAGGCGGAGGTGTTTGAATACATGGCTGAGGCTGGCTTCCAGGTTGCTCCCAAGGTTGAACAGGCGGAAACTATTGAGCCCTTAATTGACTTTCGTAACGATCTGGCTGCCCGGCGGGAGGAGTTAAATTACGAGATTGACGGGGTTGTTATAAAAGTCAACGAGTTTGCAACCCGCCGACAGCTTGGCAGTCGCGAGGCCAGTCCACGCTGGGCACTGGCCTATAAATTTGAGCCACGGAAAGGAGAAACTGTAGTTGAAAAAATTATTATCCAGGTCGGGCGTACCGGTAAATTAACACCGGTTGCCCTGCTGCGGCCGGTCCAGGTCGGCGGGGTTACGGTTAGCCGGGCTTCCCTGCACAACTATGATTTTGTCAGTGAAAAAGATATCAGGAAGGGCGATCGGGTTAAGATACAACGGGCTGGAGATGTTATCCCCTACGTGGAAAAAAGGATTGGAAATATAGGCGATTCCGGGCGGGGTCCGGCCTTTGAAATGCCGGGGCGTTGTCCCGCCTGTGACTCAGAGGTGGTTGTAGAAGGCGCTTACCACCTCTGCACCGGCGGGCTTGGCTGTCCCGCCCAGACTAAAGGTCGGCTCGAGCATTACGTCTCCCGGGATGCCCTGGATATTGAAGGGCTGGGTGAGGAACAGATAGAAGCGCTGTTTGAGGCCGACCTGGTCCTGACAATCGCCGATCTTTACCGGCTTGAAGAAGAGGATCTGTTGAGCGCCGGTCTGTTTAAGAATGAAACATATCTTACCTTAAAAAGTGAAGCAGAAAATGAATCCCTGGCCGTTGCCCTGCAGGCTCTTGATCTTGAGGGGATCGGCCCGAAAACTGTTGTAAAAATTGCCAGCTCAGTTTCCAGTGCTGAGGAACT
>CAZMIT010000040.1:0-14501 GCA_964566495.1 uncultured bacterium
TTTTGTTTAATACCCAACAAGAAGCCTATAAACGGCTGTCCTTCGGACGGATAATGCACGACAGGTATGCTGTCGTGCATTATCCGGGTTAGTTATGATAAATTTTTACCGCATTCGTGACGATAATTAAAAAAGATAACTACTCATCTATCCTCTCTCTCCTAAAGAAAGAGGGCCCGGGTAAGGGGAAGCTGGGAAAGATAAGGTGAGTAGTGACTAAAAAAGAATGAAAGGAGGGTTTAAATTGGCACCATCAAAAATTATCACGATAGAAGAGCTGGCAAAGATTATGGGCTGTCCAAGCTACCGGGTCAGCAATTGGATTGAACAACAGCCGGAAGGTCTAATTGTAGAGAAGAACGGCAAAAAAGGACTTGACCCGGTAATGCTGGCGATGTTTCTAAAACAACAGAGCTAACAGTTCAGGCTACAGCTTCCAGTAAATTCCCCCGTAGGTCGAGGTCTCTGTCTGAACTGATATTTTCCAGCCCTTGAAAACCATTCGAAGTATATATTTGTCTTGACTCCCCTCCACCGTTAACCTGCAGCAGTGAATAATCAAAGTCACCAGAACCATCATCGGGCCGTGAAATCACCAGCGCCGTCATACCTCCCTCTCCCCCGCCGTCTGCTGTAGTTTCGTTCATTGTACCTCCCATAACACGAACCGCCAGAACTTCTCGCCCTTCCATTGCCTGACTGCGACTTTGTTCGGCAAATATCTGTCTTTCCAAATCAGTCGGTTCAAACCCGCTGCCGCCCTGGCCGGTTTCGTCTTCAAAGGTCGACGGCTCCAGCTGACGCATCTCTCCCTCGTCGGGAAGTGCCAATGACTCGGAAATACTCGAAAAAACAGGCGGGGCCTGCCCTAAAGATGATATACTATTGACGTTCATAGTTGTTACCTCCACTATTTTATATCGGCTAAAAAGTGGTTAAAGTTCAACCCTTAATTTGCGCGCCCCATTAATCATCGGAGGTGTAATGCATTGTACATAGTTGCTTTCGTTGTATTCATACTGGCTGTTTTCGCCCTTTATATGACGCTAAGAAGTGAGCAAAAACAATACGATAAAATCGAGGATGTGATGGAAGGGGAGGAGCAATCAGAAGAGAGAGAGGAACGGGGATTACTCTGGAACGGAAACGTGGATGGGTATGAAGTACAGATAAGACGGGGTATGCGTCTGCGCGACTCGCACAGACTAATTACCATCCTGGTCGGGCTTACAACACCCTATCATCTCAGGATTGACCCTAACAATCCCCTGCGGAAAATTTCTCGTTCCCTGAGTGAAATATTAACTGAGAGCCGCAGGATGCAGCAGGAAGGTCCCCTGAAAAATCTACTTGTTTACGCTGACGAGCCAGAGAGCGCTGTCGATCTTGTAGGACGTCTGAACAACCAGGAAGTCGTCGACATTCTACGGCGATTTCACCACGTCGAATTTAATCCGCTACACCTGAGCGCCTGGTTTTATCAACCCGACATAAGTCTGGAAGAGATAAAAGAAAGAACGGACAAATTGGTTGAATTATTGGAAAAAACAAGTGCCGACGAGCTGCTTGAGAAGGAGGAAATTCAGCTGCCGGAACGTCGCTAACTCAGCGCGGTTCCAAATCCGACAGGGGTCGACCCACCCACTTAGCCATCTCATCGTTTTCCACCTCATAGTAGAGTGGCCGGCCATGTGGACAGAGTTTTGGAAAATCCAGACTGTTCAACCCGTCAACCAGTTCCTCCTGTTCACGAGGCAGCAACCGCTCACCTCGTTTGACGGCATTTCGACAGGCCATTATAGCCAGCATTTCCTTCTCTGGTCTACTCACATCGCCCTCGCGAACGGTTTCAATAAACTCTTCAATTATGGAGAAAACAGCTTTTTTATCCTCACTGCGCCGGCCCAGAAAACCAGGGACCGCCTGCACAATCATCGATCCACCACCAAAAGAATCTATTTCCAGGCCCAGCTCAGACAGTTCATCGCAGTTATTTTCCAGTATTTCCCGGTCAGCACGACTTACCTCAAGCTGAATCGGTACCGATAGATATTGAGCTGAATCCTCGGCATTTGCTCGTTCCAGGTATTGCTCGTAGAGAACTCGTTCGTGAGCGTTGTGCTGGTCCAGAAACATCAGTCCACTCTCTCTTTCAACCAGCAAGAAGAGGTTTCTAAACTGCCCTATCACCCGCGCTCGCTCATATTTATCAGCTGTTTCCTCTTGAAACAGTCCGCCCTGGGATGGTTCCGATTCGAATGTACCGTCAGCTTTGCCAATTTCTTCGCGCTGCCGTCTCCCAGTTTTAGCAGCAGGTCCGCTCCCCCCCGGGGCGGCTACAGTTGATTGAGCTTTATCCTGGTAGTGGCTTTTCAGCGCCTCGGTGACTGTCTTGTATAAA
This sequence comes from uncultured bacterium, assembly GCA_964566495.1. Taxonomy (GTDB): domain Bacteria; phylum T1Sed10-126; class T1Sed10-126; order T1Sed10-126; family T1Sed10-126; genus T1Sed10-126. Next base: position 2,402 of record CAZMIT010000040.1, read on the forward strand.
AATTTAAATACAGTTCTGCTATCATTAAATCTAACCTCTTCCTTCCGCGGGTGAACGTTGACGTCCAATTCCTGTCGCGGTAGATTTAAAAATAGGACAACCACCGGATGTCGGTTTGTGAGCACCAGGTCGTCATAAGCCTGCGAAATAGCGCGGTATAAAACCGGTTCTCGGACCGGCCGGGAATTAACAAATAAAAACTGGTGACGCCGCGAGTGATGCACAGCTTCCCCGTCAGAAATTAAACCGGTCAGTGCAAACCGCCCCTTATCCTGCCAGTCCGGTTCAATACGGTTAGCGGGCAAAAGATGACCGGCCGTCTCTTTGCCAAGCGTTGCCACAACTCGCTCTTTAAGTTCACCCGGGGGGACGTTCAGCAGTTCCCGGCCCTCTTCACTTAAAATAAAGTGCACTGCCGGATGGGCAAGTATCTTTTTTTGAACTTCCTGAAGTATATGTTTCTTCTCGGTGCTCGTCGTTGCCAGAAATTTCTTTCGAGCCGGCACAGTTTCAAATAAGTTTTCTACTGTCACGGTGGTTCCCTGTCGACGGGCGGCCGGTTTTACCTGCGGTTCCTCGCCCGGCAATTTAGTCAAAAGCGCCCCTGAATCAGCAGCAGCTTCACAAGTCAGTATTTCTAATCGCGCCACAGAGGCAATACTGGCCAGGGCCTCCCCTCGAAACCCCAACGTCTCGACCCGTTCCAGATCAGTTGCCGTTGAAATTTTACTGGTCGTATGTTTTTTAACAGCCAGACTTAATTCTCCCGTCGCTATTCCGACTCCATCGTCACTGACCTTAATTTTTCGAACACCGCCGCTAATAAAATCAACTTCAACTTTTTCAGCACCGGCGTCCAGAGAATTTTCAATCAGTTCCTTAACAACCGAGGCCGGTCGTTCCACCACCTCTCCGGCCGCTATTTGATTGGCAACCTCCGAATCCAGTTTCTGAATCGTCTCTGTCATTTTAATCCTTTTCCTTCGCCAGTGGGCGCGCCTTCTTCCAACGCCGATGCAACCAGAAATACTGTTCTGGATATTTCCTCACTTCTCGCTCCAGCCATTCGTTATACTGACGCAATAACTCTTCTTCGTTTTCCCGGTCCAGCCCGTCAAGAGAAGCAGGCAGGGGGGCGCTGAACCGTACCTTTATCGTTGACGTCTGCTCGCGAACCGCAACCACCGGCACAACCGGTGCCCCAGTTATTCGAGCCAGAGTTGCAGGAATTCTCGTATTTTTTACTCCATAGTCAAAAAAAGGTACCTCGGCCTGACGGACTCCCTTGCTCTGGTCAGCCACCAGACCGATTAATTTGCCCTGGCGAAGCAGTCGGGCCTGCTTTTTCAAGGCCCATTTACCGGTGACAGTTTCCACTCCAAGCTCACGCCGGCGGCGCTCAACCTCACCGTTCACATAAGGGTTGTGAAGCACGTCAGCATAAACGTGCATTGGCCCAAAACGCCGCACCAGCAGCGCTCCGGCCAGCTCCCAGTAACCAAGATGGCCACTGATAAATATTATTCCCTGGCCCCGCTCTAACTGTTTTTCAACTATCTGCGCCGACTCAAACTCCACCGATTCCTTGCTCAACATCCTCTCGGCCTGCGACCATTCCAGAGCCATACGACAATAAAAACGGTAACAACTGTCGGCGAGAGCAGTTCTTTCCTCAGCGCTTTTGTCGGGAAAAGCACGCTCAAGATTGGACTCTACCACCTCACGACGCAGCTTTAAAACTCTTCCCAGCAGCCAGGCAACAGCGTCGCCAAACCGTCGAGCAGCAGCCAGCGGAAGCAGGCCGGCCAAAAATAATATTAATTTCAGGGGCAAGTATTCCAACAGGTAACGTATTCTTTTCATCGGTCTATAAGCTCCCTCAGTAACTGCCGGTAATCAGCTTCTATCTGCCGGGCCCGGGCTCGCAATTTTTTAACTCCAGTTTCAATTTTATCAGCAGATTGGGTTAGTGCTTGCGAGGCCAACTTTTGCCAGTCTCCATCTCCGGAAGCCCGGAACAAAAGACCCGCCTCCTCCAGCGCTGCCGCGGTAATCTCCACATTCTGTAAATACGGTCCGGTCAGAACCGGTTTCGTCCACTGGACCGGTTCAAGCAGATTATGTCCCCCAACCTGTTCATCCCAGCTACCGCCGACAAAAGCTAAATCAGCGTAGCCGTAAATTCCGGCCAACACTCCCATTTTATCAACCAGTACCACTTCACCGCCGTATGTTTTTTCTCCCGCACTCCAGCGACACCACTCAAGTCCGCTCTCATCCAGCAGCTCTTCCACCTTCTGCAGACGCTTCAAGTGACGTGGAGCCAGGTAAAGGTCCAGGTCAAACCGCCGGCTCAGGTTCAACGCTTTTTCTTCTTCACCGGGCCAGGTACTACCGGCAACAAGTGTTTTTCTGTTTGAACGGAAGCGAGGCCCGGGGGGTAACTCCGGGGGCTCTTCGATCAACGTCAACCATTTGAAAGAGCCGGTCGACGAAACATCCAGTCCTGGTGCCAACTGTTTGAATCTATTGGCGTCCTCGCCGCTGCGCGCCATAATCCGCCGACAATGATCAAGAGTTTCTTTTAACAGTGGTTTGATCGCCTTATATTTCCAAAAGTTCTTATTTTTAATCTTGCCGTTCATCAGGACAACTCGGCCGCTGTTATATCGATAAAAATTGGGCCAGAGTTCTGTTTCCATAATCAACAACCAGTTAGCAGCCGCACGACGGGAGGCCGCCCCGATAAGCCAGGGATAATCATGCGGTAAAATAAACCGACGCGGGTGGGTAATGTTTTTCAATCCTGTGGCTGTTTGAGCAGAAATTAATATTTCTTCCTCCTGCACCCCCAGCTTAAGCAGCCAGTCCCGGGTTCGTTTGACCAGAACCATTTCCCCAACCGAGGCACCGTGCAACCAAAACTCAACCGGTGGATCGAGAACTCCAGGATCAGCCAGCTTAAATTTTTGTTGTAGTCGTTTCAGAGGTCGCCGGCCTCTAAAACCAGCCAGTGTTAGCGTCGCCGCGACTGGCAATCCGAGATGAATCAAGATGTTGTAAAAAAACTCAGCCGGTTTCATTTTTTGTTAGCCTCCAGAAGCCGATAGACTTGCTCCCAGAACTTCTCCCGCGGCTCAACTATCAGACTACTCTTCAAACAATTAACTCTACTGCGCAGCCTCTCAGGTAATTTAACCAGCTCTTTTTCGGTCAAAACAAGTCGCTCGGGGTCCAGAGTTTCTTCAATAAAATCCGCTTCTATAGCCGCGTGGTCAGGCAAGGTATAACTGTTGCGAACCCGGTAGCCCGCCTGCACCAAGAACTGTTCCAACTCATGCGGACGGGCCAGTGTGCTAAGAATATCAATCGGTCCCTCTTTCAGTTCCTCAGTCATGTCAGTGCCAGCCCGTTTCAAGGCCTCCAGCTCGTAATAGTGGTGAAACAGGGAAGCGTCAGTGAGACCTTCGAAATCCACCTCTACCGCTTCCCGGTTTTTGATCGAAACAATGTCAGCCCGCGCCAGGCTCTCCTTTGGTTCACGTAGGGGGCCAGCCGGCTGCAGTAACCCCTCTGCCTCAGTGAGCGAGCCCAGCAACACAATGTCAAGGTCACGTTCTAATGCGAGGTGCTGAAAACCATCGTCCAGAAGCAGCGGCTCCGCCTGCACTTCCGCAAGCAAACGCCTCCCCATAGCCCACCTGTTTTTGCCCACCCCGATTGGGAGCTCCGGAAATTTTTCCCGAATTAGAGCCACTTCGTCGCCATACTTTTGCGCAACTGAATCGCCGCTACTTCCAGGCAGCAGTAGGTCTTCCTGCTTTCCTTCACCCCGTTTAAGAACAGCAGGATGGTAACCGTCCAGCAACAGCTGCTTAAGCATGTATTGGGCAAAAGAGGTTTTTCCAGTCCCCCCCAGACTAAGGTTGCCAATTGAGATTACAGTTGCTGGTAAAGAGCGTTGCCTACGAATTTTTCGACGTTGATCTAAGTAGAGCAAAAGCCTGTAAAGGGGGACAAATAAGCGCAGAAAGAGTTCTAACACTTTCCAGCCCAGGCCTTCCGGGCGGGAAAAATAAAGCCGCCTGAGCAAACTATGCAGTTTATTCTCCACCGGTTCGCCCCGACTCTGTGAAATAATCTTCCGGGACCGGACAATCTTCAGCCAGGTCACGCGTTATTTGCAGCATTCGTTGTTCCAGCACCTGCGCCCGCTGTTCCTCATTCCCATCCATCTCCCAGGGCCAGAGGGGATCACCAAATTTCATCTTTATTTCTGCTAAGGGATAGGGGAAACAGAAGCGATCCCAGCTGGAAAAAAAATGTCCTCGTGTCGGCAGACCTGCCGCCGGAAGAATGGGCAGCTTAGTCCGCTCGCTAATCCCGATTATGCCTGGTTTCACCTGGAAGCGTGGGCCCACGGGACCATCGGGGGTTATCGCTAAAGTCTCACCGCTGCGGGCCAGCTTCAGCCCGCGGACCAGGGCGCTTATGCTCAAATCCCGCAACGAGGTCCGCAGGTAATTCTGACCCATACCATCCATCATTCGGGCTACATACTCCCCATCCCGGTGAGGACTGACAAAGGTATAAAAACCAGAGTTTAAAAAATAGTGAGCCATGGGCAGAATATGGCCATGCCAAAACGACAATATAAAATTCTCCCGGGGATAAAAAAGCTCCAGATTATCGAGATCTTTTTCCTCAAAAGAGCAAGTTAAGCGGATTGTTTTCAAAAGAGGTGGAGCGACCCAGCGCGCCAGAAATGAAAAAGTCTTCTCCTCAATTTTTTTCTTTATCTCCATCAAACCGCACTCCCGGCTCTGAGTGTTGATAGTAGACGCTCCGCCACTTCCTCGGCGGGATTTTTGTCCGCAAAACTATTCCGGATAGACTCCAGTGTTCGCTGCTGTGAACTTCGGAGAGATTCATCGTCCAAATATTTTTCCAAGACTTCCAGCAGCCTGTCCGGCGTAAAATCATATTGCAGTAATTCCGGTATTTCGTGGCTAGATTGGAAATGGTTGGGCATTGCCGCGTGATCGACGTCCACCAGCCAGCGAGCGAGCCAGTAGGAAAGAAACGATGTACGGTAGCCAACTATCATCGGTGTGGCTGTAAAAGTTGCCTCCATCGTAACCGTGCCCGAAGCAAGCACCGTCAGTTCGGAGTTGCTCAGCAAACTGTAAGAGTCCTCGGGCCAGAGGTGAAGGTGCTCCTCGGCGAGCTCAAAGTCATCCCTTTGCACGGTTGAAGCAACGCTAAAAACAGGTACCCAGCGGGAATATTTATTTTGTAGACGCCGGGCGGTCTCCACCATTACTGGTAAGTGACGTTTTAACTCTCCGCTACGCGAGCCTGGAAAAAAACTCAAGATTCTTTTATTTTCGTTCAAACCCAGTCTTTCATGGACGCTATCCGGTCGACGGTGACGCCACTTCTGCAACCGGGGGTGACCAACGAAGGTTGCTTCCACACCTCGCTCGGAGTAAAAATCAACTTCAAACGGAAAAATTACAAACAATTCATTACATCTATCTTTTAGTTTGTTAACTCTTGATTTGCCCCAGGCCCAAACTTGTGGTGGAATGTAATAAAAAATTGGCACCTCATATTTCTGTAACCGACCGGCAAGCCGCAGGTTAAAACCGGGAAAATCCATAAGCAGAATAGCACTGATATCCCCTGAGCTTACTATTTTTTCAATACGACTGGCCAATGAGAAAAAATAAGGCAGGGCAGTGACAACCTCGGCGAAACCCATCACCGCATGGTCAACTAAATTTTCAAAAAGCCGGGCTCCCGCAGCCTCCGTGTATTCACCGGCGGCCGCTAAAACCTCGCCCTCAAAACCACGTTCAAACAAAAATTCTACAAGCTCGGCTGCATACCGATCAGCAGATGAATCCCCGGTTACGAGGAGTATATCACCCATTTAACCGTTTTAAGTTGTTCCCTTCAAGCGCATCCAGTACGTCAAAGGCCACTTTGATTGCGTCCTTGCCTTCGCTACCGCCCACAACCGGTTGTCGGTCCTCTTTAATACAATGAATAAAGTGCAGTAGCTCCCTCTTGAGGCTCTCACCCTCGGGAACGGCAGGCGTGTAAACTTCACAGTCCGGCCCCTCTTCGCCGTCCCGTAGACGCCAGACTTTGACCTCCTGGTCCTTGTAGTTTAAAGCCACGTAATTTTCAGGCTGGAATACCCTGATTTCCCTGCGGTCGTCCGGGGAGACACGACTCGCAGTAAGATTAGCCACGCAGCCGTTTTCAAATTCAAATCGAGCGTTACAGATGTCTTCAAACTCTGTAATCACCGATTCGCCGACTGTCCTGACTTCTATCAGGGGCGAGTCAACGAGACTTAAAACAATGTCAATATCGTGAATCATCAGGTCCATTACCACACCAATATCAACCGAACGTTCGGTGAACGGACCCAGCCTGTTAACTTCAATAAACTCGGGCTGATAGATGTATTCACAGGCTGCGACAAAGGCAGTATTAAAACGTTCGATGTGTCCCACCTGGAGCAGGACTTCCTTGTTCTGGGACAGTTTAAATAATTTTTCAGCCTCTTCTAGCGACTGCACCATCGGTTTTTCAATCAGACAGTCAATTCCATTTTTCATCAGCTGAGAGCCAATGGGAAAATGATACTCTGTCGGAGCTACAACGCTGGCCGCCTCAACTTTAGGGATCAAATCGTCGAGCTCCGAGTAATATTCAGTATCGTAATTTTCAGCAATTTTCCGGCCCTGTTTTTCATCAGTATCCACCACTCCCACCAGTTCAACGTCGTGAAACGTATTAAACAGTCGAGCGTGGTGTTGTCCAAGGTGACCAACTCCAACCACTCCTACCTTCAGCTTATCTTCCATAACCGCCTCTCCTTACCTTTGTGAAAATATTATGCAAATATAGCTTCATTATAGAGTAAACAAGTCAAAGTATAACAAATAAAAGAGGCTCTGAAAAAGAAAGGTTGCCTCTTAATCCATGAAAAACCTTAATATTTCCTCCACCGGTCTTCCTAAAACATCAGAAAGTATATTTCTGACCAGGTTTTCCCGAAAGTCCCGACGCACGGCCTGGCGGTCGACGTTAACCTCAACTTCCGGTATCTTGCCGACCACATCAAATTTAATTTCAACAGTTCTCTCCCTACCAATTCCTATTTGCCTGTAAATTTCGCCCAGCACGTCCTGCAGGTAACGCCGGATTGCAGACCCCCGCAAAATCAGATAATAACTGGAGTCAATTTCACCCGTTAATTTTAATGTCCCCTCACCACGCAGCGTAACGTTTTCAGACTCTAATCGGAGGTTATCCAGGTTAATAACACCATTGTTGACCGGAAAAACATTTCTGCCCGCATTTATGATTAGATCCTTCCCAATCACTTCGAGATTCGCCACATGCTCTAAGCCCCCCACGACTGGAAATTCGGCCATCAATAGATCGGCGTGATTAATAACGATCTCACCTCGCCACTGCTCGAAATCAGCAATCGGCCCGGCCAGATCAATGCCGATGCTTGCTTTGCCCGCCACCTCTCCCTGGAAGGGGTCCACCTGCTCCGGCAATTTTTCGATTGATATGCCGGTAAGCGACAGATCAGTATCAACCCACTCGCCGACACTAAAACCCACGAATCCCTGTAGATTACCGTCAGCCACCTGTCCTTCAATAACCTGCAGACTGGTCGCTTGACCAATTCGTTCAAATAAAACTCCTGGATTTTCGACACGCAAATTATAAACTTCAACGTATTTAGCAGCCAGTTCACCGGTAAATACCGGGGTACCAAGAGCACCTTCCATTCGGAAATTACCGCTTCCCTCCGCAAAAGAAATAATTTCCTCATCAAGACCAAAATCAGCAGCACTGAGTTCACTTACACTAACATCGAGATCCCAGACCGGCTCCCGGAAACCGGGTTTATGGCTGACGCCGCCGGTTAGCATTACTTCCCCGAGGTCACGGCTTAATTTTAGGTCAGATAAATCAATATAACCGGGTTCAATATTAATATTACCCTGCAGACCAGTAAGATGAATATTTTCCATTTCCAGCTCGCCGTCGCTAAAATTTACTTTTCCATCGTAATCAAACCAGTCAACGCCGGGCGAATTAAATTGAAAATCGATTGACGCCCCACTTATATTCAACAGCCGGGGCTCCTCTGCCTGCCGCGGTAACAACTGAAATTCCGGTCTCACATGTAAAGCTTCGGCTGAGAATCTCAGCGGTTGTTGATAGACCCATTTGCCGGTCCAATTATTCCCAAAAGGGCCTGTGAAACGACCTGACAGACTTGTAGACTCGGGCTGAAAAGAACTGTAGGAGGCTACAGCCCAGATATCCTTAAAACCACCGCGCGAAAAATTAATCTCCCCACTGCGAAGCGCTGACGCCAGCTGCAGCCCTTTTTCATCTGCAATTAAGGAGAGGTTGATAGGTATGTTGAGATGAAGCATCTCACCAAGAAACCGAGTGACCGGTTCAACCGGTTTTGGGGCTCCCTCGCCCGGTATTCCCACCAGAGCACCGGTCAGGTTGGCCGTCACTCCCTGTCTGTCGGGCCTGACGTAGCCGTCTTCAACATTCAAAGCCGCCGACGGCAACTTGATCCGACCCTGGCGCCAGAGCAACCTATCCTCAGCAAACTCTCCAGCTATTCCCTCGACTAACACTTCAACTTCATCTCCCTCCGCTGTCTCCCAAATACCTCGGGCTGAGGCCAGATTAACATCTCCCCTTACCGTGAGTTCTGCAGGCTTGCCGGTCAGCCCTACCCGACCATAAAAAGGCTCTGCTTCCGTAATCCTGAAAGGAAGCGGTTCCGGCATTCGAGCCCGCTCAAGTGTTGCCGCAGGGTCCCACTCCCAGCTCCCTTCTATATCAACTTTGCCATCCGCGTCCACGAGATAGCCAGCCCATGATGATTGTAAATAACCCGACTGCAGATTCAATTTCGTGAGTTGAATTCCTTCTTTCCGGCCCGTGGAAGTGACCTCAGCAGTCATTTCAAGTTCAGGCAGCTGAAACTGCTCCAGCCTGATTGGTCGCCCTTGTAGTTCAGCTTCAAGTTTAAATTGATCGGCTTCTCGTCGGTAAGAAATTCTTCCCTGCCACTGGTCCTCCAGGTGGGCAAATATCCCAAAAGGTACCCCCAGGAGATCCACCTCAAAATCTCCTCGTAGCTCCGGTTCAAGCTGTATTACACCGCGAGCTTCTACCTCTTCGCCGTGAAAATTATTTATTTTTGTCCGCACAGTATGTTCAATTTGTTCATAAACTATCTCCCGTCCACCAACTGTGAAGTTGATCTCCTCCCTCCAGCGGTAGTCTAACTCCCAGGTATCGATTCTGATCGGAAATTCAGGCGGGTCAAAATCAATCGCTTCCCCAACTTCCGGAGCTGGCGTCATTACCAGGTTTAAGTGACCCGCGTGTACCCCAGCCAACAAATCAGGCAGACGAAAGCGACGGAATTCAACAAGGTTTTTCCAGTTAATTTCAAATTCAATGTTGTCAATAACCAGCAGAAATTCTTCTCTGTCAGTCCCCTGAATCTCAACTCGGGAGACAACCGGATTTAACCTCCAGTTAAGATAAATATATCCCTGGGTAACCGGTCGATCAAGTTGAGATTCAACAGTCTGTTGGATCTCATTGCGCAGAGGAGGAAGGTTTAAAACGGCTACGACCGTAAGGTAGGCAAGAATAAAACATAACAGAAGAATTTTAATTACACGCATAACTATATTGGCCATGGCTCGCTCTCCAATACAATCTCTTTACTTCCAAACTTTTTGTTAAACACTGTCGATAGTAACAATAATAAACCAGAATAAATTCCGCAACAAACCCAGCCGGGAAGCAGCCAAACCCGGTGGTACATAAAAAAACCCCGGGCCCGGTCTTTTGACCGGAACCCGGGGTCTCGGGGGAAGGGGTATCGGGCAATTATTAAATTTACATGCCCATACCGCCGCCAGGCATTCCACCTCCGCCCGGCATGCCGCCTCCGGCGCCACCGCCACCGGCGGGCATGTCGTCATCGTCGTCGCCAACTTCAGCCACGGCTGCTTCCGTGGTTACAAGAAGCGAGGCAATGCTGCTGGAATTCTGAATAGTGTTCCGGACAACTTTCGCCGGGTCTATTATACCAGCTTTCAGCAGATTTTCAACCTGCCTTGTCTTGGCGTTGTAGCCCTTTTCCAGATCATCTTCGCCACGCAGGCGTTCGACAATCACAGAGCCTTCAACGCCGGCATTGTCGGCGATTTGTTTTGTGGGAGATGAAAGAGCACGCTTGAGGATCTTCAACCCCTGCTGTTCTTCTTCGTCGTCAAGCTCCACGTCCTCAAGCTCTTCCTGGATGTGAAGCAAGGTGACACCACCACCGGGAACAATACCTTCTTCCACGGCAGCTCGGGTCGACTGCAGGGCATCTTCCACGCGTGCCTTCTTAACCTCCATTTCAGTCTCTGTAGCTGCACCGACTTTGATTACTCCAACTCCACCGGCCAGCTTGGCGAGACGTTCTTCCAGCTTCTCACGATCATAGCTGCTGTCGCTCTGTTCGATCTGACGACGAATCTGGGCGATACGATCCTCAATTGCTGACGGGTCGCCAGCACCCTCGACAATTGTAGTGTCGTCATCAGTAATCGTTATTTTATCCGCCTGACCAAGCTGATCAAGCGTGGTGCTTTCGAGGTCCATACCTTTTTCTTCCGAAATCACAACTCCACCGGTGAGAACGGCGATGTCCTCGAGCATTTGCTGGCGACGGTCGCCAAAACCTGGTGCTTTAACGGCTGCCACATCGAGTTGACCGCGCAGCTTGTTCACAACCAGCGTAGCGAGTGCTTCACCCTCGATATCCTCACAGATAATCATCAAGGGATTGCCTTCGCGAGCAACGTTTTCAAGCACAGGTACGATGTCGTTGATAGCTGAAATTTCATCGTCAAATATCAGAATCAGCGGTTCTTCCAGCTCAGCCACCATGTTCTCATCGTCGGTGACAAAATAAGGCGACTTGTAGCCGCGGTCGAACTGCATTCCTTCAACCAATTCAAGCTCAGTCTCGATACCGCGACCTTCTTCAACAGTAATCACACCGTCCTGACCGACTTTGTCCATAGCTTCCGCCAGTATTTCACCGGTCTCGGCGTCGTTGTTAGCCGATATGGTAGCAACTTGTGAAATCTGGTCTCGACCTTCGACCTCTTCCGAATAATCCTGGAGTTTCTCAACGGCCAGCCGAGCACCTTCGTTGATGCCCCGTCGCAGAGCCATCGGATTGTGGCCGGCGGCAACGGACTTTAGACCTTCATGAATAATATTGTGCGCAAGCAGTGTAGCGGTTGTAGTACCGTCACCCGTCTCGTCCTGGGTCTTCTCAGCCACTTCTTTTACAAGCTGAGCTCCCATGTCTTCCATCTCGTCTTCCAAATCAATTTCCTTGGCTATGGTCACCCCGTCCTTTGTAATTTCAGGTGAACCAAAACTCTTCTCCAATACTACGTTGCGACCGCGCGGACCAAGAGTTACTTTAACAGCGTCTGTAAGCTGGTCCACGCCAGACACTAATTCTTTTCGCGCTTCTTCGGCAAACTTAATCTCTTTTGCCATTTTTCATCATCCCTCCTTAAAAAATTTCGATTGTTCTGTTTTACGTTTTGCTCCAAAAAAATCAAAAATTCTTCAGACCAGTTCAAACAACTCTGGCGAGGATATCATCTCCGCCAAGAATTAGATAATCCTGACCGTCAACTTCTACCTCGGAACCCGAGTATTTACCAAAAATTACCCGGTCTCCTTCATTAACCGGCGGTTCTTCCAGTTCGCCGTCCTGTTTTTCACCAGGTCCGACGGCAATTACTTCCGCCTGTTGAGGTTTCTCCTGAGCGGATTCCGGTATCACAATACCACCCGGAGTCTTTTCCTCTTCCGGTTCAAGAATCTTGACCACAACTCTGTTACCTAAAGGTTGTAGTTCCATCATCATCCCTCCAATGTAAAGTATTGTCCATAATTCTGCCGTTAAAAAGTGTAAGGTTAATAAACAATAAGTGGTTGATTT
>CAZMIT010000041.1:0-13660 GCA_964566495.1 uncultured bacterium
GGTCGAGTTGAGCGTGGCAAGATTAATGTTAAGGATGACGTTGAAATTGTTGGTTTGCAAGAAGAACCCATGGAAACTGTTATTACCGGGCTGGAAATGTTCCGTAAAACCCTGGACGAAGCGGAAGCCGGCGATAATATCGGCGCTTTACTCCGCGGGGTTGAAAAAGAAGAAATTGAACGCGGAATGGTAATTGTGGAGCCCGGCACCATTACTCCTCACACCAGGTTCAACGCTCAAGTATACGCGCTTACTAAGGACGAAGGCGGCCGTCACACGCCTTTCCGTGATGGTTACCGTCCTCAGTTTTATATTCGTACGACCGACGTAACCGGCGACGTAAGTCTGCCCGAAGGCATTGACATGGTTATGCCGGGCGACGATGTTGAGGTTGAGATTGAACTGGTAGTTCCAGTAGCCCTGGAGGAAAACCAGAAATTCGCCATCCGTGAAGGTGGGCGAACCGTCGGTGCTGGTGTTGTAACTGAGATTTTAGAGTAATTACTGCTAAACTAAGCCCAAATAATTCCTCCCCTCCCAACGGGGGGAGGAAAATTGGGACTTGTTCTCTGTTTTTTATTGAAAACTGGTGGAAAATTGTTATAATTTTTGTTCCACAGATTTATTGTGTCAGAAACTTCATATAGCGGTAGTTTAAGCCGTTGTTGTTAATTGGGAGGATAGATCTTTGCCTCGTAGAATAAGGATTAAGTTGAAAGCATATGATTACAGATTGATAGATCGTTCGGCGGAAGAGATAGTCTCCGCTGCTGAGCGCACTGGAGCCGATGTTAGTGGCCCCGTGCCTCTGCCGACTGATATTCGGCGATATACGGTTAACACAGCGCCGCATAAGTTCGAACAGAGCAAAGAGCAGTTTGAGTTGCGAACCCACAAGCGGCTGCTGGATATACACGAACCGAATAACGATACGATGGAAGCGTTAAGTCAATTGAACCTGGTAGCTGGAGTAGATGTCCAGATCAAAGGATAAGGCTAGGTTTTCTATGCTTCTTAATAATTTTGGTCTGAAGGATGATAAGTAGTCTCTTCAGCGCACTGCCGAGAGTTTTAAATATTATTAACCCTGTGGTAAAGTTCTCGGCCTGGCGTTGAAGAGCCTGCCTAACCATCCTTCTAAACCCGTAAAATGACATATATATTTCCTTCGGGAAGCGTAAAATTACGGGAAATTTATGGTATTACAGGTGAATTACGATGGAAAAAATTTTGTTAGGTAAAAAAGAAGGTATGACCCGTGTCTATAATAATGACGACGAGGTTGTGCCGGTAACTGTTATTGAGTCGACGGACTGTGTGCTGGTTGAGAAACGCCAGGTCAACGGTCAGCAGGTAGTACAGCTTGCTTTTGATAAAACCGATAACCTTAACAAACCGGAAGCCGGTCAGTTTGAATCCCGGGGGATCGAGCCGCGGCGAGTTATACGTGAGTTTGCTGTTTCTGAGGACTCACCTTTGCTTGAGGCCGAAACTGGTGATGAGGTTGCTCCGGCACTTTTTGAAGTTGGAGATTCAGTAGATGTTGTTGGGGTTACTAAAGGACGCGGTTTTCAAGGAGTAGTTAAACGTTGGAACTTCTCCGGTGGCCCCGGTTCCCACGGTGGCGGTCTTGGCCGCCACCCCGGCTCAGTTGGACAATCCGCTGATCCCAGTCGGATCTATCCGGGGAAAAAGATGCCGGGGAGCTATGGTAACGATCAAAAAACTATGCAAAACCTTACAATCGAAAAAATTATTGATGAAAAAGGGTTGTTGCTTGTATCTGGTTCTGTCCCGGGCAGTGAGGGCGGAACAGTAATTATTCGCAGCGCCCGTAAAGGTGATTGAGATGCCTGATATAAATCTAATTGATGGAGCTGAACTTGATTTCTGCAATGAGGTCGAAATGAATGAGCCGCTAATCCATCAGGCGGTTGTAGCATACGAGGCCAATAAAAGAGCTGATGTTGCCAGCGTTAAAAATAGGAAGCGAGTAGCCGGGCGCAATAAGAAACCCTGGAGACAAAAAGGAACCGGTCGCGCCCGCCATGGCAGCCGCATTAGTCCGCTCTGGGTTGGCGGAGGTCGGGCTCATGGCCCATCCGGTCAGCAGGATCATTCACAAAAATTGACTCGTAAAATGAAACAGAAAGCTTTGCTCAGTGCTCTCGCTGTTCGGGCCCGCGAGGATAGCTTTTACCGGTTGACGGAGGTAGAGCTGGATGAGCCGAACACAGCAACAATGCACAACCTCTTCGAGGAAGCCGACCTTGACGACGAAAGCGTTTTGCTTATCACTGACGGGGAAGATCGTTTGCTCAGTCTTTCGGTTCGCAATCTGCCTTATTGTCGTCAGAAAAATGTTGATCTTTTGACCACTTATCATGTTGTCGCCAACTCGGTGCTTGTTTTTGCCGGGGAAACGCTTGAACAATTAAAAGCGAGGTTTGAATAATGGAAAGCGAAGATGTAATTCAACAGCCTCTGGTTACAGAGAAATTGATTGTTAATCGAGAGGTAGCGAATGAGTATCATTTTGCTGTTCACCAGGAAGCCAATAAGATAGAGATTAGACGGGCAATTGAAGATATGTTTGATGTTGATGTCGAAGATGTTCGAACAATGAATGTCAGCGGTAAAGAGAAACGAGTTCGCTGGGCAACCGGTTTCACACCGGATTGGAAAAAAGCTATCGTTCGTCTCGCTGAAGGCGACGTAATTGAAGAAGTGGAGGGACTACTGGCATGAGTGATAAAAAACACAAACCAACTTCTCCGGGCCGGCGTCACTATAGCTTACCGGAGCGTTCTCATCTTTCCGATCAGTCGCCGGAGAAAAGTCTGACGGAATACATATCTGAAAACGCCGGTAGAAACTCATACGGGCGAATTACTGTGCGAGGGCGTGGAAGTGGCCACAAAAGGCTTTACCGCCGGATCGACTTCAAGCGTGACAAAGAAGATATTAGTGGCCGCGTGGAAAGGATTGAGTATGATCCGAATCGTTCCGCCCATATAGCGCTGATTATTTATCCGGATGGCGAAAAGCGCTATATCTTAGCCCCTCGCGGTTTGAAGGAAGGGGACCACGTGGAAGCCGGCGACTCGGCTCCGGTTAAGATTGGCAACCATCTTCCATTATCTGAGATTCCGGTAGGAGCTTTTTTACACAACGTAGAGTTAAAAGCCGGAAAGGGAGGTCAGCTCTGCCGTGGCGCCGGAACCTCGGCACAGCTTGTCGGCAAGGACGGCGGTTACGCTCTCGTGCAACTGCCTTCCAGCCAGGGTCGCTGGATCAATCTAAAGTGTAAGGCGACCATCGGGCACGTTAGTAACCAGGAGCATATCAATACGACCTCAGGCAAAGCGGGGAGGAGCCGTCATCTTGGTCGCCGGCCAATAACCCGGGGTATGGCAAGAAATCCCGTCGATCACCCACTTGGTGGCGGTGAGGGCAGAATTAAAGGTGGACACCCACAGCCTCCCAACGGTCGTATAAATATGGGAAAAAAGACGCGTAATAATAAACGAACCGATAAATTTGTTGTTAAGCAAATACAGGAGTAAGGAGGAACTCAATGCGTAGTTCCAAGAAAGGACCATTCGTTGACGATCACCTGCTGGAAAAAGTTGAGGAAGCTAAAAGCGGCGAGGGTGACGAGGTTATAAAGACCTGGTCGCGCCGCTCGATGGTAATCCCGTCTATGGTCGGATTGACTATACAGGTCTATAACGGACGCAAACATATTCCTGTTTATTTGACCGAAAATATGGTTGGTCATAAACTGGGAGAGTTTGCTCCAACTCGGACTTTTCGCAGTCACACTTCAACGGAAAAACGTGTAATTAAGAAACCTGGAGGATAATTAAACTAATGGAAGCTAAAGCTCTTGCTAAACATGTTAAAATTTCGCCCAAAAAAGCGCGGCCGGTAGCGGATTTGGTTCGCGGCAAGTATATACCGGAGGCTTATAATATATTGGAGCACACGCACAAGCGGGCCACGGAACCGCTTCAAAAAGCTATCCACAGCGCTGAGTCAAATCTCAAGGATCAGGATCCTGTCGCCCAATCCGATGATATTCGGATAAAAGAATTACGGGTTGATGAGGGACCGACGCTGAAGCGCTGGCGCCCTCGAGCCATGGGGCGCGCAACAGAGGTTAGAAAGCGTTCAAGCCATATCAAGGTAATTGTAACTAACGACGAAACGGAGGCGGATTAAACAGTGGGTCAACAGGTTCATCCTACAGGTTTCCGGTTGGGGGTAACTTCTGACTGGGAAGACAAGTGGTTTGCTGAAGGTCCCGATAGGGCTGATAAACTTGCTGAAGACATTGAACTGCGCGAGGAAATACGAAAGCAATACCCCCATGCTCTGATAAGTGACATTATTATCAAGCGCTTTGCCGACAAAATCAGGATAGATCTCTCGGCGGCGCGGACGGGGATTATTATTGGCCGTGGTGGTTCAAACATCAAACAGTTGCGCAAAGATTTACTGAAAAAAATTGGTGATAAGGACCTCGAAATAAATATTGAAGAAGTACCCGACCCTGAGACTGACGCCCAGCTGGTAGCACAGGAGATAGCTCGGAAGCTGGAGAGTCGTGTTCACCACCGACGGGCAATGAAAGAGGCTCTTCAGAACGGCATGCGGAAGGGAGCTCGGGGAATGAAAGTGCAAGTTTCAGGTCGTTTGAACGGCGCCGACATTGCGCGGCGTGAGTGGTATCGCGAGGGGCGAATTCCACTGCACACACTGCGTGCAAAAATCGACTATGCTTTTGCTGAATCAGATACTAAATTTGGAATTATTGGCGTAAAAGCCTGGGTCTTTAAAGGAGAAGAATTGTAATGCTACAACCAAAACAGCAGGAATTTCAAAAGCAACAACGCGGGAGGTTAACCGGCGTTGACAAACGTGGCAGTACGCTTGCCTTCGGTGAATACGGGCTTAAGGTTCTTGAGCCTGGTTGGCTGACAGCACGACAAATTGAATCGGCGCGAATTGTCATTGCCCGTAGTCTTCAGAAGGAGGGACGGTTTTGGGTTCGCGTTTTTCCGGATAAACCCGTGACCGCTACTCCGGCCGAGACCAGAATGGGTAAAGGTAAGGGCGCTATCGAGTATTATGCTGCAGTTGTAAAACCCGGTAGGGTTGTATTTGAGCTGACCGGTATTGACGAAGCGGACGCCGAAGAAGCGGTTCGCCGCGCCGGACATAAGCTTCCCCTGAAAACGAAGTTTATTCGCAGGGAGCTGTTGTAAAAGTGGATATTGATGAAGTGCGAAATATGAATGATGAGGAACTGCGTGCTAAACTGGAGGAGCTGCGACAGGAGAAGGCAAACCTCAGGGTGCAGTCTGCATTAGCTCCGCCTGAAAATCCAATGCGCATAGTGGAAATACGGAAAACTATTGCTAGAATTAAAACTGTCCAGAACGAGCGGGAGGATGAGCGAGCAAATGTCTGATACTGATAAACAAGAGAAACCACGTCGGAAACTTCGCGAGGGTTTTGTGGTTTCGGACAAGATGGATAAGACAATAGTTGTGGAAACTTCGCACGTGCGGCAGCATCCACTCTATAAGAAGCGACTTGAACGTCGAAAAAAACTTAAAGCTCATGACGAAGATGAGTCGGCCACTCACGGTGATCGCGTTTTAATAGAGGAAACGCGGCGCAGGGCAGCGGACAAGTGCTGGCGCCTGGTTGAGATACTGGAGCGCAGTCCCGATTTCGCCGGTTCCGAGTTGGAAGAGTCTATAACCGGTGAAGGTGACACCGATGATACAATCTGAATCTAAGCTCAAGGTCGCTGACAACTCCGGCGGCCGTGAAATTAAATGTATAAAGGTGCTTGGTGGTTCGCGCCGGCGTTACGCGACAGTCGGCGATGTGATTACTGCTAGTGTTATAAATTCTATACCGGCGGCTGAGCTTGACGAAGGTGAAGTTGTTCGTGCCGTGATTGTTCGCACTAACAAGGAAAAACCCCGTCGTGATGGGACTTACGTTAGTTTCGATGACAACGCCGCCGTGATTATTGATGGCAATGATCTGCCCATCGGAACACGAGTTTTTGGACCGATAGCGCGAGAGCTGCGCGATAAGAAGTTTATGCGGATTATTTCCCTTGCTCCGGAGGTTGTCTGAAGTGTCTGATCAAATAAAACATATTCGCACGGGAGACGAAGTAATTGTGATTAGTGGTAAGGACCGTGGCAAAGTTGGAGAGGTTATTAAGGTCCTCCCGGAACAGGAAAGGGTCATTGTTGAGGATATGAATATGGCAGTTCGACACAAGCGCGAACAGCGCCAGGGCGGGCCCTCCGGACGGATTAAACAAGAAGCCCCGATTCATGTTTCTAATGTTATGATAGTTGACCCGGAAACCGGGGAGAGGACCCGGGTCGGTCGTGAATATGATGATAATCAGGAAGAATGGGTTCGGGTGACCAAAAAGAGTGGCACCCGGCTTGACTGAGAGTTAATTCGTGAAAAGGAGACCTGCAAATGACAGCAACAAAGATTGATTCTGGAGAAAAATCGTCGCGCCGTCAACGCCGGAAAAATTTACTTGAGCGGCTTGATCTCGAAAATATTAACGCCGTTCCCCGGCTTGAAAAAATTGTTGTTAACGTTGGCGTGGGCGACGCTTCAGAAAACGTCAGTAAAATGGATGAAATTGAGGAATCCCTTGCTCGTATAACCGGTCAACAGCCCCTGGTAACACGGGCCCGCAAGTCGGTGGCTAATTTTGGTGTCCGACAGGGCGACCCCATGGGATACAAGGTGACGCTCAGAGGTCGTAAAATGATTGAGTTTTTACGTAAGGTTATTCACCTCGTGTTGCCCCGCACTAAGGATTTTCGCGGGCTTGACTCGGGAAGCTTTGACGGGCGGGGTAATTATTCGTTTGGCCTTGACGAACAGGGGGTATTCCCTGAGATTTCTTATGAAGACATTAGCTCCATCTTTGGGATGGATATCACAATAGTAACTAGCACGGAAGATACGGAAGAGGCTAAAGCGCTATTAGAGGAGTTTGGCTTCCCTTTTGCGTAAATACATAGTGAGTTCCGTTTAATAAACCCTGTTCCCCTCGCGGCGTGGGTTTAGATGTGAGCTGCACTCAAAAGTTATAAGATTAGAAAGGTGATTATAGTGGCTCGAAAAGCTCAGTTGGAAAAACATAAAAAAGAGCGTAAGTTCGAAGTACGGGATTTTAACCGGTGCAACCGCTGTGGCCGGACCGGCTCCTATATGAGGGACTTTGGACTCTGTCGTCTCTGTTTTAGGAAGCTTGCTCACCGGGGACAGATACCCGGTGTCCGTAAATCGAGCTGGTAGCGAAATAATTGCTCCGGCGACCGGTAAACTGGTCCGGCTGGAGAATATTAATATTAGGAGGATTAAGTTGTGAATGTTACAGATCCAGTTGCAGACATGTTAGCCCGCATAAACAACGCCCTGGTTCGTAAACAGGACGTGGTTGATATACCCTCTTCAAAATTGAAGCGTGGTATTGCTGAAAAACTTTCGGATGAGGGTTTTATTCTTGATTATAAAAATATTCGTAATCCGCGCCAGGGTACTTTGCGCATCCATCTAAAATACGGTCCCGAAGAAGAATCGATAATCCAGGGACTAAATCGAGTTAGCAAACCCGGGCGCCGCCGTTACGTCGGGGTCGGAGAGATACCGCTTGTAAAAAGTGGTCTTGGTATAGCGCTACTCACGACACCCAAGGGTGTTTTGACCGGGCGTGAAGCACGTGCCGAAAACGTCGGCGGCGAATATCTTTGTGAGGTGTGGTGAACGATGTCCAGGCTTGGGAAACGTCCAATCGAGATACCCGATGAAGTAGAAGTTGAGGTTGATAATGGGGAAATTATAGTTTCTGGTCCCAAGGGGGAGCTCTCCGAGGGGTTATCTCCCGGGATTACGGTTGAGATTAACTCGGACAATCTAAAAGTGAATCGCCGGGACGATTCAAAACAGCAGAAGAGCTTCCATGGGTTAATGTGGTCGCTCATTAACAATATGATAGATGGTGTTACAGAGAAGTTTGAAAAAACATTGGTCCTTAACGGACTTGGTTATCGCGCTCAGCAGCGTGGTGACATTATTCAACTGGAACTTGGTTTTTCTAATCCGGTCCAGGTAGAAATACCGGACGATATAGATGTTGAACTGCCTAACCGGACGACAATAAAGCTTTCCGGGATTGATAAACAGCGGCTCGGACAATTTGCAGCGCAGCTGCGTTATTTACGGGATCCGGACCCCTATAACCAAAAAGGTATCAAGTATGAAGACGAACACATTCGCCAGAAGGTCGGGAAGACCGTAGGTGGCGAGGAAGCTCTGGGTGAATAATAGTGACTGCTAAAATGAATTCAAAACAGCGACGCAAGAAAAAACATCGACGTGTGCGCAAGAAAGTTTCTGGCTCTCCGGCCCGCCCGCGCCTCTGCGTGACGAAAAGTCAAAAACACGTCTACGCACAGTTGATTGACGATTTTTCTCAACGAACCTTGACCGGGGTGTCGAGTCAGACGCCCGAGATAAAAGATAAATTTGCACGAGGTAACTGCGAGGCCGCACGTGAAGTGGGTCGGCTTATCGGTGAAAAAGCCGTGGAGCTTGGTTTCGACGAGGTAGTTTTTGATCGCGGCGGTTTTTCTTATCACGGCCGTATTGCTGCCGTGGCAGAAGGAGCACGCGAGGCAGGTCTCAAGTTGTGAACCCCCAAACATTTTTTAAGGTAGGAGATATCAGTGGCTAAAAACGGCGAATTAGACGATAGAGTCGTTTACATTAACAGGGTTTCTAAAGCAATATCCGGTGGCTCAACCTTTACTTTCTCTACCATGGTAGCCGTCGGTAACGGTGACGGTCGGGTGGGAATTGGTATCGGCCAGGCGGATGAGGTTGCCCCCTCGATTCACAAGGGGAAGGCGGCGGCTAAGAAAAATATGATTGACGTCCCTCAGCTTGGTACAACTATACCGCATGAAATTGAGTATGAATACGATAGCGCTCATGTCTTGCTAAAACCGGCCCACCCCGGTACCGGGGTTATTGCCGGTGGTGCCGTCAGGGCGGTTGTTGAACTGGCCGGTATTAAGGATATTCTGACGAAATCACTTGGTTCGGATAATCCGCTAAATATAGCCCGGGCCACTTTTGAGGCTTTTAAAGAGATGCGCGACCCCCATAAAGTCGCTAATTTGCGTGGTATCCCAGTTGATCGATTACTGGTGGATAATCCCTATGGCGGGCTTGATGAACTGGAAGAAGAAGACGCGGAAGCTGAAGCTGAAGAAGAGCCAGAGGAAGACGAAGAAACTGAAGCTGTTTCGGACCAGGACGTCGAAGAGGGCAAAGAAGTTTCGGAAAATGAAGAGGAAGAAGAAGAGGTGAAGACAGTTGAGACTACATGATCTATCCCCGGCTCCCGGCAGTAAAAAGAAAAAGCTAAGAGAGGGTCGTGGCGCCGGAGCGCGGCGCGGCGAAAAAACAGGTCGGGGGACTAAGGGCCAGAAGAAACGTTTTAAAGTTCCCATTTATTTCGAAGGGGGACAAACCCCTCTTTATCGGCGTCTTCCCAAGCGCGGCTTTACTCCACCGGAGCGGGGCCCGGAGACAGAGGAAATTAACGTGCGCTCGCTAAATCAATTTGATGACGGTGAGACTGTCGACCCACAGCTCCTTAACGAAGCGGGGCTGGTTAATTCAACGGAACGGATTAAATTGCTCGGCGATGGGACCCTGGAGGTTTCACTGACTGTAGAAGTTCACGCGGCCTCATCCTCGGCCGTCGAGAAAGTTGAGGCCTGCGAGGGATCAGTAAAAATTATTAGTTCCACAGGTTCAGGGAGTTAATTTTCGTGTTAGAAGCTTTTCTGAACGTATTCAAGATAGAAGACCTCAGGAACAAGATTCTCTTTACGTTAGGTTTAATTGCTGTTTACAGGCTTGGAGTTCAGATTGTAATTCCCGGCGTTGATCCCGAAGCAGTTCGGCAGCTTGGTGAAGTTGGCGGCTGGCTGCAACTGGCTGACATGTTTTCGGGGGGCGCTTTTTCACAGTTTGCTATTCTTGCCCTTGGTATCATGCCTTATATTAGTTCTTCAATTATAATGCAGCTCTTGACGGCTGTTATTCCCCACCTGGAAGAATTAAAAAAGCAGGGAAAAGAAGGACGTGACCAGATAAACAAATATACCCGCTATCTGACCGTGTGTATAAGTTTAATTCAGGGTTTTGGGATGACACTGCACGCCGAGCATGCCGGGGTGGCTCCTTCCACCTGGACTTTTCGCTTCGTTTCTGTGATTTCTCTGACTGCCGGAGCTATATTTATAATGTGGCTGGGGGAACAGATAAGTGAATACGGGATAGGAAATGGCATCAGCCTGATTATTTACGTCAGTATAATCGCCAGCTTACCGCAGTTTTTGCTCGGAATTTTCAGGGCCTGGAGAGCCGGGCAGTTTAACCCATTTAATTTTGCCACACTCTTCGCTCTCTTGCTGGGTCTATTCATTATTTGTGTCTGGGTGGAAACGGCTGATCGAAAAATACCGGTTAAGTATTCGAAACAGGTGCGGGGCCGTAAAGTCTACGGGGGACAGCAGACAGAACTGCCGCTGAAAGTTGATTACAGCGGCGTTATAGCCGTAATTTTTGCCTCAAGTGTGATGATGTTTCCCGCGCTGTTAGTTCAATTTTTCGTCGGTGGAGAGGCGATGCCCGGTTGGTTGCGTACTCTTACAGTCTGGCTCGGTCGCGGTAGTTTTCTCTATGCTCTTATTTTTGGCAGTTTGATTGTCTTTTTCTGTTATTTCTACACTGCTATAACTTTTAATCCAAATGACGTCGCCGACAATTTAAAACAGAGCGGAGGTTTTGTTCCCGGGCGGCGCCCGGGACCCAGCACGGCAGAATACATTGATCGAATTCTGACAAGGATTACGCTTGTTGGAGCTCTTGTGGTCGTCTTTATTGCTTTAATTCCGGAATTCATTCCACAGTGGTTTGGAGTACAATTATTCTTTGGCGGGACTTCATTGCTGATTATGGTTGGTGTGGGTCTTGATTTTGTCCACCAGCTGGAAAGTCAACTACTTATGCGGCACTATGAAGGATTTATGGAGTCCGGCCGCGTGAAAGGGCGGGGATTTGGCTGATGAGATTAATTATTATGGCACCGCCGGGGGGCGGCAAGGGAACACAAGCATCTAAGTTGTGTAACCGTTATAATATTCCTCAGGTAGAGACCGGGAAAATATTACGCAAGGCTGTTAAGGAACAGACGGAGTTAGGACGACGTGCTGAAAAATACATGAATAGCGGTGAGTTGGTTCCGGACCAGGTTATGGTTGAAATAATCCGCTCGCGACTTCGAAAGCCTGATTGTGAAAATGGTTTTGTGCTTGATGGTTTTCCCCGCACTATTCCCCAGGCTGAAGCACTGGAGGAGTTATTTGAAGAGGAAAATATCGAACTTGACGCGGTAATATATTTAAACGTGCCCGAGGAAATTATTTACCAGCGGCTGGGCCGGCGACGCGTTTGTTCAGAATGTGGAAGCACTTACCACCTGGACGTGGACCCACCGCAAGAAATCGGTGTCTGTGACAACTGTGGGTCTGAGGTCGTTCAGCGCGAGGATGATTGTAAAGAAGCAATAAAAAAGCGGTTGCAAGAATACCGTAATAAAACAAAACCGCTGTTAGAATTTTACGAGGAACGAGGACTTTTAACTGAAATAGACGGTGACCAACCAATAGCTGAAGTGACGACAGCTATTAAAGAAGTATTGGAGTAAATATGGCCGCCAAACCTGACGTTTCGTTTGAGGGGATGAAGGCGGCTAACAAAATTGTAGCCGATTTGTTAGTACTTCTGCAAGAGAAAGTAAGTCCCGGGATCAACACACAGCAACTTGATGATATCGCTGAACAATATATAAGAGATCACGGCGGGACGCCGGCTTTCAAAGGGTATCGCGGTTACCCGGCCACGATTACTACATCAATAAATGAACAGATTGTTCATGGAATTCCGTCGGTCGACCAAAAAATATCAGAGGGCGATTTAGTATCTATTGATGTTGGTTGTGAATTGAACGGGTGTTATGGCGATTCCGCAGTAACAGTTGGAGTGGAGCCGCTGGATCCACCCGCCAGAAAATTAATGAAAGTTACTCGTGAATCGCTTTACAAAGGTATCAGTCAGGTCCGGGTCGGAAATCGTCTGGGAACTGTCGGGTCTGCTATTGAGGGACACGTTATTCCTTTTGGTTTTAGTGTTGTAAAGGAATGGGCCGGACATTTTATTGGCGATGAGATGCATCTGGATCCGCAGATACCTAATTACGGTCCCGCTGATTGGGGCCCTGAGCTTGAGCCCGGAATGTATCTGGCCATCGAACCAATGGTGAATATTGGCGATTACAGGTCCGAGGTTCTTGATGACGGCTGGACAGTAGTAACGAAAGATAGCAGTCTTAGCGCTCACTTTGAACATTCGGTGGCTGTTACCGAATCTGGGCCAAAAATTTTAAGTAGAAGAAAGAACGAGGTGTTAATGTAAATGTCGGGTGACGATCCTATAGAAGTTGAAGGCGAAGTTATAAAAACGCTGCCCAACGCTAAGTTTCGAGTCGAACTTGAAAACGGCCACGAAGTTCTCGCACATATCTCAGGGAAAATGCGGATGCACTACATAGAAATTCTCCCTGGCGACAGGGTAAAAGTAGAGCTGTCCCCTTATGACCTGACCAGGGGGCGAATAACCTACAGATATAAGTAGCCGTTTTTATTAGCTTGGTCGTCGCGGCTGTTGAACGTACCGACGATCCACACTTCCCCTCATCTTGTTTTTGCTCCCCAAGAAGGGGGAAAAGATTTAGGTTTTGGCGCTGCTGTAAAAAACATTGCAGTTGTCGTTTAATTTTGATATACTATTTCGCTTCAATAGTGGAGAGAAAAGCAAACAATTACGTTTAATTATCAGGTGGTTGAAATGAAAGTTAAAGCGTCAGTCAAGAAACGTTGTGAAAGTTGTAAAATAATCCGTAGAAATGGTGTTGTTCGGGTAATCTGCGACGCAGACCCGCGCCATAAGCAAAAACAAGGATAAATTTTTTAAGAGGAGTCTGAAAGATGAGAATTGGTGGCGTTGATTTACCTAACGACAAACGCATAGAGATAGCTATGACCTATATTTACGGTATTGGGCGCTCTCTGTCAAATGAAATATTAGACAAGGCACAAATTGATCCCGATAAGCGGACTCATGAGCTTAACTCGAATGAGGTCTCAAGGCTCCGGAACTTAATTGAGCACGATTATACGATTGAAGGAGAGTTGCGCAACAAGGTAAAAAAAGACATACAGAGGTTGAAGGACATCGAGTGCTACCGGGGTATCAGACATAAGAAAGGACTGCCGGTTCGTGGACAGCGAACCCGCTGTAACGCAAGAACCAGGAAGGGTCCCCGGAAAACTGTAGCGGGCAAAAGTTCAGCTCCCGCTCCGACCTGATAGTCCCTCTCTTCGTTCGGGATAATCTTAATTTACTGTTAATTAAAACAGGAGGTAACTATGGCAAAAGAGAAGGCAGAAGCGCACGCTGTAGCACA
>CAZMIT010000042.1:0-13362 GCA_964566495.1 uncultured bacterium
AAAATATTTTTTTCTTCCCTGCCGATTAACCCCTGTTCACCGGCATGCGGGTTGAGCCCGAGCAAAGCAATTCTCGGCCGACGGTTAATATAAACATCAAAAAATTCTATTAACTTCCCAACTACTTCCTCAATCAGTTGCACCGAAATTTTTTCGGCGACCTCGCTCAGTGGTATATGACGGGTTAACAAAGCCACCTTCAACTCATCGCCTAAAAAAGTCATTACCGCCTTTTGCCCCCAGTAGTCCTCAAGAAACTCAGTATGACCGGTGAACTGTTCCTGCCCCGACTCCTGTACCGCTGACTTCACCAGCGGCAGTGTGACCAGACCGTCCGCCTCCAGATCGTCTACTAACTCTACCGCCGCCTGCAAACTTCTGTAAGCGGCAGCTCCCGACTCAGCGCCAACCTCCCCTGTAAGTACCCGGGTCTCGTCAACGCTTCCCGCTTCAACCCAATAAACACCCGCCGCTTTGGGAATTGAATTAATTTTCTCAATTTTTGCACCGATTTGCCGGCGAACCGCCCCGGGACCAACAAAAAATATTCGTTCAGCAGTCTCTCGTTCTTCAACGAGCGGCTCAATCAATTCCGGGCTGCTTCCCGCCGGGTCGCCGCTGGAGATAACCCAGGTGAAATTTTCTCGGCTACTCAACTGTCCTGGCCGTAATTCGACAGGTCAATCCCCAGGTCAGAAGGCACATAAACAGCATATTCTTCGCGTAGTAACTCCAGTAATTTTTCCTGGTAATACTCCAGCCGATAATTTCTCCAGGTCTCCCGCGACCTGATACTTATCTCTTCCCAGGGGGGCACTAAGCGACTACCGGTCTTCTGGATAATTGTGTTATAGCCCCTGAACTCAAACGGCTCACTAATTCCAAAAAGTGGTAGTTTAAATATTCTGAACTCTAATTCACGCCCCCACTGCCCCCAGTCAAACCAACCCAGGTCTCCCGCCTCCCCCATAAAGCCAAGCTTTTCTGATTTTTCTTCAAATACTGCTTCCCACTCTGCCCCTTTCTCCAGCTCAGTATAAACTTTTTCGGCTGTATCATTGCTTTCAAGGAGCATAATCCGCGCCCGGGGACGGGTCGGGCTCGCCGAGGCCGGCTCCCCCTCTTCTGGCTGTAGCTCCGGGTATTGGCTGAAGAGGACCGCGGATAACTTTTGCTGTCGTTGTAATTCTTCCGCCATTTGCTCACGAAATTCTTCCTCTGTCAGTCCTTCCCTCTGAAGCTGGCTCTGAAACCCTTCTTCGCCGGCCTGCATCTTGATCTGACCAATCTGTTGGTCTACCATCTGCTCCACGTCTTCAGCCGTGATTCGAGCACCAACCTCCTCGGCAGCGACATCAATTAACAACTCGTCAATTAGCCATTTTAGCCTTTCTGGCTCAACTTCTGCTGTCCCAAATTCACGCCGATAATCAGCCTTGGTAACCACTTCCCCGCCCACCCGAGCGTATACCCGGTTGAAAGCCTCGTCCGCCTCTACCGGTTCTTCCAGGGTCGGTTCCCGGGGCTCCAGTTCTTCTTCAAACAGTGGTTCTGGTTCAGTAATTGGTGGGCCCTCTTCAGCCGGTAGTGGCTCCTCACGGGGGGCGTCCCCCGCCCCCGGCGGCATTCTCTCACCGGGTGGCATTCCACCCGGTTGCTGAAAGGCAACGGCAGAATAATTGCCTACGAGTAGATAAATGAGACAACTTATCACAATAATAAAACGTTTCGACAGCATTGATATCAAACTCTCAGCTCAGCAAAATTTCATACTATTCAACTCTGTGCATTCGTTCTTTCATTGTTTTTTCAAGCTGGTTGATCTGCTCCCAGTCGAGAGATTTTCTCGATTTATGCTCTTTGATGTAGTGAGCCACTTCCCCGAGAGCAAACACTTCATCCAAATCAAATACATTTCCCTCAACCTGGTGCTTCATTGTAACTATCAGATTCTGAAACTCAATCTTGCCAACCGTTATACCACGCTCGCCAAGAAACTCTTTCAGCCGTTTGGTTTTCTCACGCTGTTTCTTTAGTGGATTAGGTATTGTTTCAATTTTGTCTGAATTCCTGGGAATATGTTCCCACTTCTCGTCCGCCTCCTCGCCTGTATAACGACCGGATTCCGTCAGCTTGCCAATCGAAAATACACCACCGTATCCCACGACCAGCAGGTCAATTGAGTCCCCGGAGACAAGCGGATACTCAGTCGCAATAAAATGGTCCGCGTCAAGCTCGCTTCTTAACCGGAAAATCAGGCGATCTTTCGGGTAGGCGCTTTGTTTCTCTTCCTGGGGAAAGTCAGATATCCAGAGTCGCAAAATCCCGGCCGCAATTAACAGGCTGCCAAAGACGGCGAGATTATAAGAACCAGTTGCCCGAAGTGCAAAACCGCCCGCCGCCAGCAGCCCTCCACCGACAATAATTTCCAGCCGGATAAAGGTCGACAGCAATTCCACATCAAACGGCGGCAGTTCCGGTTTCCCCGGCCCGTAAACTTTCGGGCTTAGCTCCGCGGGGGCCTGCATTGATGGCCTCAGCTACTACGAGTCTCTACTGGTTCTTCAAGGTCTTCGTCAGCTTCCTGTGACTCCTCAGACTCAATTTTTTCAAAAATTAACCCGTCATCCCCGTGGTCCACTTCTACACGGCTGCCCGAGTCAAACCTCCCCCGCAGAATTGCCTCGGCAAGTGAATCTTCTATTTTCCGTTCGATTGCCCGCCTCAGCGGCCGCGCTCCGTAGTCGGGATCGTAACCTTTGTCAATCAGGTAAGAACACGCAGAATCTGTCACTTCCAGTTCTAACCCCTGCTCTCTTTCCAGTCGTTCTGTCACTTCATCCAGCATAAGGTGGACTATCCCTTCAAGGTCCTCACGGGTAAGCGAACGGAAGACGATAGTCTCGTCAAGCCGGTTGATAAATTCGGGGTTGAACTGTCGTTTCAACTCCGTCATCGCCCGGTCTTTAATCTCCGAATATTCCATCGCTTGCTCCTCATCTGAGCGAAAACCCAGTGATCCAGCGTCCGTAATCTCTCGCGCTCCAACGTTGGAAGTCATTATAATGATCGTGTTCCGAAAGTCCACGTTATGACCTATATGATCGCTGAGCACTCCGTCCTCAAAAATTTGCAGAAGAATGTTGTAGACCTCGCGGTGCGCCTTCTCTATCTCGTCGAGAAGTACCACCGAGTATGGTTCCCGACGCACCTGTTCAGTCAACTGACCGCCCTCGTCGTAGCCCACATAGCCCGGCGGCGCTCCAACCAGTCGCGAGACGGAGTGTTTCTCCATAAATTCACTCATATCAACCCTGATCATGTGCTGCTCGTCGCCAAACAGTATCTCCGCCAGAGCACGCGCACACTCAGTCTTCCCCACCCCGGTTGGCCCCAGGAACATGAAGCTCCCCATGGGACGGCTCGGGTCTTTCAGACCTGTGCGAGCGCGTCTAATTGCCCGGCTCACTGCCTCCACTGCCTCTTCCTGGTTGATCAATCTCTTATGAATGTCTTCCTCCAATCGCAAAAGCTTCTCCTGCTCCTTCTCCGTCAACTTGAACACCGGTATCCCCGACATGTCACTGACCAGCTCCGCTACTTCTTCCTCGCCAATTTCCGGGGTGTCGGTGTCCTGCTCTTTCCAGCGTGATTTTACCTCGTCCAGCTCTCCTTTAAGCTCACGCTCCTGGTCCCGCAGAGAAGCTGCTTTCTCAAACTCCTGGGAGGCTACCGCCTCGCTCTTTTCATTTCTTATCTCTTCCAGTTCCTGCTCCAGCTCCCTGATTTCCTTCGGCGGCATCGAAGAGCGCAGCTTGGAACGACTGCCCGCCTCGTCAATTACGTCTATCGCGATGTCCGGAAGATAGCTGTCCGACAGATAACGGTGCGACAGTCGCACCGCCGCCTCCAGCGCCTCGTCGGTGTATTTAACATGGTGATGTGTCTCGTAATTTGGCCGCAGACCGTCGAGGATATTTATTGCTTCCTTCTGGTTCGGCTCGTCGACGTTAATTATCTGAAAACGTCGCTCCAGCGCTGAATCCTTTTCTATGTGCTTCCGGTATTCATCTAACGTCGTCGCTCCAATACACTGTATCTCTCCGCGAGCCAGCGCCGGCTTGAGAATATTTGCCGCGTCAATCGCTCCTTCTGCGCTGCCGGCTCCTACCAGCGAGTGCAACTCATCAATGAACAGGATTATCTCGTCGGAATCTTGAATCTCCTCGATCAACTTCTTCATCCGCTGTTCAAATTCACCACGGTATTTTGTACCGGCCACTACTGACGCCAGGTCCAGGGCCAGCACACGCTTGTTATAAAGCGCCTGTGGCACGTCAACGTTCACAATCTGTTTCGCCAGTCCCTCGACGATGGCTGTTTTGCCTGTCCCCGGCTCACCAATCAACACCGGGTTGTTCTTTTTTCGCCGGGCCAGTATCTGCGTTACACGCTCTATTTCTTTATTACGACCAATTACGGGGTCCAGCTCCTCTTTCCGGGCCAGCTCGGTAAGATCGCGACAGAACGTGTCCAGGGTTGGCGTCTTGGACTTGCTCCCCCTCGACTTCTTCCTCCCTTTCTTTTTCCCTTTCTGCTGTGAGGGCACAACAAAACCGTATTCCAGCCCGTATTCCTCCCCCAGGATCTCCATCAAGAGTTTCTTTACCTCGTCGGCTGAAACACCATACTCGTCAAAAATATCAACTACCAGTCCTTCTCCTTCGTCTGCCAGACCAATCAGAAGGTGCTCGGTGCCGACGTAATTATGTCCTAACTCCCGCGCATTCTTTTCCGCCAGGGAAAGAATACGTTTGAGTCGCTGCGAGAAATCAGGCTGCATCTTGCCGGCCGTCCCCCCCCCGTGTTCCATTCGCTTATTAAGCTCCTCCAACAGGTCTTCCGGGTCAATCCCCAGCTCCTGGAGAATATCGATGGCGATCCCGCTGCCCAGCTCAAGCAGGGCCATGAAAAGATGCTCCGACTCAACCTCGCCATACCCGGTCCGCCGGGCTATTCGCTTTGACTTCCTCAACGCCTTGCGCGCTCTATCTGTAAAATTCTCAAACATTTCAATCACACCTCTTTGCCTGTACTAATTTTTTTAGTTTGAAACTTACTAATTATACCATTCTAGGTCCTAAAATGTAATCGTTTGAAAGAAATCACTTAAGGTGGGGCCTCGGAAAACTCCCCCTCCACCTTTTCTGCACGATAAAAATCTCGCTGTTCTTCCGACAGCTCCTCACCCACACTGCACTGCAGGTGAGCCGGCTGTAAAAGCTGCAGCAGCCCGTCCAGGCGCTTTAAGTCGACATGGGGCACAAGCCCCCTGTCAACTCCAAGGCGGCACAGGGAAAGCAACTGCAGCGCCTCCCGGGTTTTTATCTTCCGGGCATGTTTTAAAATACCGTAGGAGCGGCCAATACGATCCTCCAGCTCTACTCCGCTTGAATTTAACAGCTCCTCGCGCGCCTTACGCTCCTGGGTTATAACCTGGTCTACCACTCGCTCAAGACTGGCCTTGAAATTTTCGGCCGACTGGCCCAGGGTTACCTGGTTGGAAAGCTGAAAATAAAATCCCTTGGTTTCGCTCCCCTCACCATAAAATCCGCGCACAGTCAGGCCCAGGTTCGAAATTGCCTTGAGAATTTTATTTATTTTCTGCTGTAGAACTAATCCCGGCAGATGCAGCAGAACCGAGGCCCTGAACCCTGTCCCCAGGTTGGTCGGACAGGCCGACAGATAGCCCCACTGCGAGTCATAAGCAAACTTCACCTGCTCATTCAGAGACCTCTCCAACGAAGTAACCGCCTCGTAAGTGCTATCAAGATCAAATCCGGGAGCTATCGCCTGCAAACGCAGGTGGTCCTCCTCGTTCACCATTACTGCCTTATCTTCAGCCTCGCTAAAGACAACCCCCGACTGGCGCTCAGAAATGAGCTCGTCACTGGCCAGCCGCCGCTCCGCCAGTAGCTCCCTCTCCAGCTCAGCCAATTCTCCCAGGGCTAAAAAATTCCAGTCAGAAGTGAACTCCATCTCCTCTAACACGCCAAACGTCTCCCCACGCAGCTTTTCCTTCTTCTCCACCGGGTTCTTGTCGTAAAAGGGATAATTGCTCAGATTACGGGCAAAACGTGCACGGCTGCTTATCACGACGTCATACTCCGGCCCCGCTTCGCTTAACCACTTGCTGGGCCGCTGAACATTAACCGGTAGCACCAATTTTCTCACCCTCCTCCAGTTCTGCTATCCGATCCCGGATTTCTGCCGCTTCCTCGTAGTTTTCCTCCTGCACACAACGCTCAAGTTCTTTCTCCAGGAACCGTATTTTCTTCTCCTCCGGCATCGTTCCTAACTTGCCCTTCTCTGTCTCACGTCCTACGTGACGATCGGTTCCGTGAATACGCTTAATCAACTTATTTA
The DNA here is from genome assembly GCA_964566495.1 of uncultured bacterium. Classification (GTDB taxonomy): domain Bacteria; phylum T1Sed10-126; class T1Sed10-126; order T1Sed10-126; family T1Sed10-126; genus T1Sed10-126. The sequence continues at coordinate 6,427 of CAZMIT010000042.1, forward strand.
ACTCGTCTCGAAAGGCTTCATAACACATCGCGCACCCCACTCTGCCACTTTTCCTTAACTCCTTCAGCTGGCTGCCGCACCGGGGACAGGTGGCCTCAGACTCTTCCTGCCCCTCCTGCAGCTCATTAAACGCTTTCTCTGTCGGACTGCTCTCCTCATCCGCCGACTCCCCGGCACTGCCGGCACAAGAGTCGCAGAGGTGCTTATGAATAACCTCATTCTCCTGGATAATTACGTGATGGAAGGTTGCTTCCGCTTCTCCACAGTTTTCACAAATCATTTGATTCACCCCGATAATTAATTGTATTCTGGCAGTTACAAATCTTAATATGCCTTCCCCCACTAATTTGTTTACAAATAAAAGAGATGCTTATTACAGGTTTTTAAGCCTCTAACCCCGCCCATTTGACGAATGGACGGCCCTTTGGGCGGCCTATGCATAGGGTTCATGCATAGCCCGTACTAATACTATTCTTGATACCTGTAAACGAGAAGACATTGCACATCTCTGCTACAAGAATCTTAATAAAACACGCCGTAACTGTTTAGCGTCCCCATTAATCCCCTCTCCCCCAGTGGGGGAGAGGGTTAGGCTGATAAGATGCCTCCTTCATTTTTGACACATCGGTAACCATAACCCTGGGAGAGCACGCCTAATACATAACAAACGGAAGTTATCTATTTATTCCATTCCACTATTTCATCCCTGATTTTCCAGGTCCCCGACCGTTATTTCAACAAGCTCCGGCTAAATTTTTGCTCCATGTTCAACGACTGAATCCCGGAAATCGCTGATCAATTGCTTCGTCTCCGGTCCCGGCTCACAACCGTTAATTTCCCGACCGTCAATCTCAATAACAGGCAGCGCCTCGGCCGCCGTGCCGGTTAGAAAACACTCGTTGGCCACATACAAATCGTAACGGTTGAGCGGCTCCTCAATTACCTCGTACCCGCGCCCCTCGGCCAGTTCAATCAGCGTTGCCCTGGTTATTCCTTCCAGCGCTCCCATGTAGGGCGGCGGGGTACGAACCACCTTGTCGTCCTCAATAATAAAAATATTATCACCCGTACACTCGACAACGTAGCCCTGCTGATTCAGCATTATACCTTCTTTGGCTCCCGCCTCGTGCGCTTCCATTTTAGCCATTATGTTGTTTAAATAGTTGAGCGACTTCACACGCGGGTTTATCGCCTCGTTAAGGTTTCGCCGCGTCGGCACGGTGACTAACTTCAACCCCTGCTCATAGGCTTCTTCGGGGTAAAGTTCTATGTCGGCCGCAATTATAAAAATAGTTGGCTCGTCACATTTTTCCGGATCAAGCCCCAGGTCTCCTCGCCCCCTGGTTACCACTAACCGAACATAGCCGTCCTCTACGCCGTTCTCCCGACAGGACTCCAGCACCGCCTCCGTCATTTCCTCGGGACTGATTGGAATCTCCAGTTTCAATATCTTGGCCGACCGATAAAGCCTCTCGATGTGTTCCTTTAACTTAAAAACCGTCCCCTCGTAGGCTCTGATCCCCTCAAAAACTCCGTCCCCGTAGAGCAATCCGTGGTCAAAAATACTGACAGCAGCCTCCTCTTCGGGCACGAACTCACCATCCAGCCAGATTGATAAAGAATCCATAACTAAGTTTCACTCCTTTCACGGTTTTGTTCCTCAAGCCTCTTTAGTTTTTTATCCTCAATTAAATACCGATCCCCTATAGATTGTGCCATTAATGGGTCGTGTGTGGCAACAATTATCCCGGTCGACTCTTCGTTGACCAGCGGTAAAAAAAGATCCAGCAGCAATTCACTCGAGTCAATGTCCAAATTTCCCGTCGGCTCGTCGGCAATAATTATTCGCGGTTCATGCATCAACGCTCTGACCACAGCAACCCGTTGACGCTCTCCCGTCGATAGCTGTGCCGGCCGCGCTGCCGACCGATCTGGATCAAGCCGCAGCGCTTCCATCAGCAACACAAACCTCTCCCAGATACGGCTGCTCCCCCAGTCCCGCCCGGAAAGCACCACCGCCAGCCGGCAGTTCTCATAGATAGTCAGATCAGGCAGAAGCAGCGACTCCTGAAAGACAAAACCTAGCCAGCGCCCCCGGAGCTGGGCCAGGCGACTCTGATTGCCGTTATATATCTCCTCCCCCATCAGTTTCACCTGCCCCGCGCTTGGGGAACGCATCGTCCCCAAAATTTCCAGCAGGGTGGTCTTCCCGACGCCGGACGGTCCTTCCACAACTATCGCTTCCTCCTCGTGCAAACACAAATTTATCCCCTGGAGTATCGGTTTTCCCGTTTCATAGCTGTGATCGAGGTCCTGAGCTTCCAGTATTATTTCAGCCATAGCGAAGCACCTCGGCCGGGTCAATTTTTGCCGCCGCCCAGGCCGGGTAAAATGAACTTAAAAAGCCCAGTATTAAAGTTACCGCGCCTATCGCTACCAGGTGGAATGTCTCCACCTGGACCGGTAGATGAGCCATTGGATAAACCGGCGGGAGCTCGATAACAAAGACGTTATCCAGCAGCCAGCATCCACTCAGCCCAAACCCGAACCCTGCTGCCAGCCCGATCACTGTTATCAACATCCCGGCCGCCAGAAAAAGACTCAGCACCGTCCCCGGCGAGGCTCCCATCGACATCATCATCGCTATCTGCCGCCGGCGCTGGAGAATCGAAAGGACAAGCATACTGAGTATATTTATTGCCGCCACTATCACTATCAGGGCCAGGACGATGAAGGTGACCGTCCGCTCCAGCCGCAACGCCTCAAACAGCGCCGGGTTAGCTTCCATCCAGGTTACCATGTTGTAGTTGTCGGCCAGTTTATCACGTAGTTCTTGCTTAACGTCGTCGGCTCGAAACCGGTCCTCAATCCACAACTCAGCGTGCGAGACTCTCCCCTCCGCCAGGTCAAACAACTGCCGCGCTTCCTCGATCGATACCAGACCCAACGCCGCGTCCACGTCCTGGAAACCGGTCCGCAGATCTCCCGCCACCTGCAGCGTCTCCGCCGCCGGCAACAGACCGAAGGGCGTCCGCTGTGCGTCCGGTCGAATTACTGTTAACTCCTCTCCCCTCTGCACAAATAATTCTCGCGCCAGCTCCCGGCCCAGATATATTCCGCTTTCGGACGGTTTCTCCACGGGCAGCCGTCCCTCCCGCCAGCTTGTGTAGGCAATTATACGACCGCCGGAGTAATTTGCACGCCCCGACTGGAAAAGTACGTCCCCTTCGACCACCCCCACTATCTCTTCAATTTCTTCCCCCTCTAATTTTTCCTCCAGCTCCTCCAGCTCTATCTCACCCGGGTGTAAGGAATATACCCTTATCGGACTGTAAACTCCGACAAGCTGCTCCTGGAGCGTCGTTGAGAAACCATTCATCACAGAGAGTACAATTATTAACGTAGCCACTCCTATGCTGATACTCAGGAAGGCAAAAATAGTCAGGTAGGGAAGAACACCGACACTCTGGGAACGAAAGAGAAACCGCCAGACCATCCGCAATAAAAACCAGGCTCGCTCGCCAACTGTCGAGGAGTCGCCTCTCCCCCGCCCCATACTTTCTTCAGTCATGCCGACGCGGCTGCAACAACGGAAATAATATTACGTCTCGAATACTGGGTGAATCGGTCAGCAACATTACCAGCCGGTCAATTCCAAGACCCAGCCCCCCCGCCGGCGGCATCCCGTATTCGAGCGCCTCTAAAAAATCATCGTCGATCTCTTCCTCAGAATCGGCCTGTTTCTCAAAATTACGCCTCTGCTTCAGAGGATCGTTCAACTCCGAATAGGCGTTGCCCACCTCAAGTCCGCCGGCAAACAGCTCAAACCGTTCCGCCAGTCGCTCGTCCTCCCGGTGTTCTTTGGCCAGCGGTGAGACATCGGCTGGAAAATCAATTACAAACGTTGGCTGGGTTAGTTTTGCTTCTACCGCTTCTTCAAATAATTCCAGCAGCTGCCCGCCCGCGGTTGACTTCTCATCCAACTCATAGCCGGCCTCCCCGGCCAGCTCTCGCGTCTCTTCCGGCGGCTTCTCCACGGGTATCTCCAGCCCCGTTTCAGCTTTAATAGCCTCCTGCAGACTTAACCGCCTCCAGGGCGGTGACCAGTCTATTTCCTCCCCTTTGAAATTAGTTTTATAACTGCCGGCCACCTCTTTCACTGCCGCGGCCACCAGCTCCTCGGTCAACTCCATTATCTTCTCGTAGTCGGCATAAGACCAGTAGAGTTCAAGCATCGTAAACTCCGGGTTGTGCCGCGTTGATATACCTTCGTTACGAAAATTACGATTGATTTCAAACAACCGCTCAAAACCGCCGACCAGCAGCCGCTTTAAAAACAACTCCGGCGCTATGCGCAGGTAAAGGTCCAGGTCAAGCGCCTTGTGATGGGTTTCAAAAGGCTCCGCCTCGGCTCCGCCGGCCAGCGTCTGCATCATTGGCGTCTCAACCTCCAGGAAATCCCGCTCCTCGAGTTTCCGCCGCAGGGCTGAAATAAACTGGCTCCGCTGCTTGAAATTCTCCCGCACTTCGCGGTTGTCCAGCAGGTCAAGATAGCGCTTCCGATAGCGCAGTTCCTTGTCCTTCAGCCCGTGAAATTTCTCGGGCAGCGGCCGCAATCCTTTCGACAGCAGAGTAAGCTCACGGACAACTATCGATATCTCTCCTTCGTTGGTTGCGAATAGTTCCCCGCGCACACCACCGTGGTCGCCTAAATCCCATAACTCCGTAAATTCCTCAAAATGCTCCTCCTGCTCCAGGTAATTTGGCGACAGGTAAATCTGTATCTCTCCCGAACCATCCACCAGGTCACCAAAAGCCGCCTTGCCGTGCAGACGACGGCCGCGCAGACGACCTGCAACTTTTACCTCGGCGCCCAGCTCTTCATCCGACTCTGGATCAAACAGTTCAATCGCTTCCTGACAGCTTTGAATTCGCTCAAACTTGTGCGGATAAACCTCCCGTCCCCGCTGGCGTAACTTCTCCAGCTTCTGCTTCCTAACTGAAAAATGCTCTCCTTCTGGAACTTCACTTTCTTGACTCATCAGCTAATACTTCCTTCCTCTCTGCTTCTATTTTTGCTTTTCCTCACTCAAAAAACACTTCGCCATTTATGCGAAATCAGTAATCGGTAATCAGTACTCGGTATTCACACCTTCACCGCTTACCGGTCTTTCGCCTCTTCGCCTTCGCGTTCCCCGCTCTTGAACTTGACGTCATTCCGGCCTCCGAGCCGGAATCCAGTGACTTTGACCTTGATTTTCGGTCTTTCGCCTCTTCGCCTCTTCCCAAGCTCGCCTCTTCGATGTTTACGCCCTGCGCCCTGCGCCCTGCGCTCCGCGAACCTCCCCCACTCTCCCACACTTATTCTCTCGAAGTGTAGTAATTTTATTAAAAATTCCTCAAAATAACCACCGGAACGTTTTTCCCCGCACTCACTTACACAGTTTCTCCTCACCCGGTTTTATACATAACAGTGACGCAAAAGTTTGTTAGTTGACTGGTTGGCTAGTAAGCTGGTTGGCTAGTTTTTTAGTCTGCTGGTGGAGTGGTTGAGATTTTTTCGTTTTTGATTTTGAACTTGATTTTCGCTGTTTCACCGTTTCGCCCTTTCGCTCTTCGCCCCGCGCACTGCGCCAAGCGCCCGGCGCCCTGCTCCCAGCGCTCCGCTCCCTGCTATCTCATCCCGTCTATCCCGTAAATCCTGTCCAATTGCCCTTGATGTTGATCTTGATTTATCTGCGCCCATCTGCGTTAATCCGCGTCCCCCTAAACTTTGACCTTGATCTACGCTCTTGACCTTGACCTTGATTTAATGAATTTACGCCCCCTCGCCCCACCTCCCCAACGCCCCATCGCAGGTCTTACGCCTGCTCGAGAACTTAGAACCACCCACCCATGCCCATCATCAAGGCGTCCTGCTGCTGGTACAACCGCGCCATCATCGACTCCATTTGAATAAACTTTCTTTCCAGTTGCCCCTGTCTTGATTGAACCCGACGGGTCTGACGCTCTATCCGGTCCTGCAGGCTGCTAATTCGCTGATCAAACCCGTCTATCCTGTTGCCAATAATACCATCGTGTCTGTCCGTCATTCCGTCCAAATAATTTTCAAGCGTTGTTGCCAGCCCGTCTTCGGGATCGTCAGCGTCAGTCGAGGCCTGGAAGAAATCACGCACTGCCTCCGGATCTTCTTCAAGTCGCGCCCGCAGTTCACTGGCGTTAAACTCCAATTTCCCCTGGTCCGACTGGCTGGCCTGACGCGGATTCACCTGCTCTATACCGAGCTGACTGGCGGAATTAATCGAATCTCCACCCGCTTCCGTAAACCGCCCGGTCACCATCATCCCCATCCGCACCCGTAGGTCACGCGGTAACGATTGGGCCACAAACACACCGGAGTCAATATCGTCGGCGTCTGCTCCCGGTTCGCTGGGCACATCTACCTCACTACGCTGATTTATAAACTCAATTACGCTGTTGAACTGGTTAACAAAGCTGCTAACCTCATCGACTACCGCGTCCACGTCGTCATAAATTTCTATTTCTATCGGCTCACCCTCGTGCTCTGATTGCTGGTAAAGCTCGTGTAGTTCTAACTCCAACCCGTTGAAAGTTACGATATTATTGTCGGAACTAACCGGATCACCGTCGATCAACACCTCGGCGTCCTCGCCCGCCTCAAAGCTTCCGGACGATTGATAAGAGCTCTCATCCCCAGGTTCACGCAGGTTCAAAACATTCGCCAGATTCCCACTCAGGTCCTGGACTTCTATATCTCCCGCCCCGGGGTCAGAACTTTCCAGCGTTACCCGGTCGGTCGCCTCGTTATAACTAACATTTACTCCTGCCACCTCGGAGTCTAACCGTGCTATCACATCGTTCAGGCTATCTTCTTCAGCATCCCATTCAACTTCCGTGTTGTTTATCCGTATTGTA
>CAZMIT010000043.1:0-12729 GCA_964566495.1 uncultured bacterium
TTTTTTGCACCGGTTGGAGATCAGCCGCACTGCGGACAAACGAAAGCGCAACCATATCGAAGTCGTTGTTCACCGCTCTTTCAAGTTCCTCACGGTCTTCAGCAGTTAAAGCTGGCAGACTTACGTCGCTGTCCGGTAAATTGACACCTTTATTGGAGCCTATATCGCCCCCGTAAACCACCTCCGCCCTTAACCCGGTTTTTCCAACCTCTTTAACTTTCAGTTGGATTTGACCGTCGGCAATAAATATATCGTGACCTTCCTCAAGATCCGTAAGCAGACTGTCTAAATTTATTGGCAGTCCCGGACCGTCCGACTCATCTTCTCCCGAATGAAATTCTACCTCCTCACCACTTTCTAAGCGTCGTTCATCCTTCAACTCGCCCAACCGTATCTTTGGACCCTGCAGGTCGGCAAGACAGGCGACCGGTTTACTGGCTTCTTCACTTTTCTGTCTGATTTTTTTAACAAGCGGTAGAAAATCGCTAACTGAACCGTGACTGAAGTTGAACCTGAAACCATCAACACCGGCCTCAATCATTTCCTCCAGCTTCTCCGACTCCCAACTGGCCGGTCCCACCGTCGCCAATACCTTACATCTTCTCCTTTGACTCATCTGTTCCCCTGCTCCTCATTCATATATTTTTATGATTTTACAACCCCCAATTCCCTCCGCTTCCTCCGCATCTTATCACCCCCCTTTGTTTTTCCCCCTCAAGGGGAGAAAGCTCGAAGAGGCGAGCTTGCGAGCAGGCGAAGATGCGCAAGACCGAAAATCAAGTTCAAGTTCAAGATGGATTCCGGCTCGGAGGCCGGAATGACATCAAGTTCAAGAGCATGAACAAGATTATGCGCACTTAATGAATTTGAATTTGCTTTCAGCTTTTGGCTTTGAGCTTTAAGCTGGTATATTCCGGCTCGGAGGCCGGAATGACATCAAATTCAAACTTGACCCAACTCTCGTCATTGCGGACCACGATCCGCAATCCATCTGAAGTTCAGTATTCAGTAATCGGTGATCGGTATTCGGTTGCTTCAACACCAACTTTCGACACCGGAACTTACAATCTGTAAGCTGTGATCAGTGGCTGACGTTTGATCTTGAAGTTACTGATTACCGACTACTGATTACCGATTACCGGTCTTGTCTCCCCATGGTTTCTCGCACTTGATTTCGCCTAATCTCCTAATATCCTCATCTCCTAATCACGGATTTCCTACTCTTACCGATTACTGCTCCCTGTACTTGATCTTGATTGATATGAACTTGCGCCCAATCACCCGCTCGCCCCTTCGAGAACTTACGCGTGGTTATCAGCCAAAATAGCGGCACAGTATGCCTCCGGTTTTGTTCGCACCTCGTAGCCACAACCACTAATCATGCCGGCGATTTCATTAATCATCTCTCCCGTCGCCCCGTTTCGACCAATATCCACGTGAACCTCCAGGTTAAAATCCGGCACGTCGGTGAGCTGCGCCAGCCGCGGGTCAAGCGCCTCGGTCAGCTCCGTTACTAACCTCAGGCTGGCCTCTGCCTCCACCTGGATTCGCGGTCGCAGGGCCTGGAAACGCCGCCGGTAAAATTGGTGCCAGTAGTAGCGACCACCACATCCCTTGCGATGTAGCGCTACCACGGAGACAAATGAAGAGCGGTCCGCCAATTGACGCGAATCCGTGCCCACCGCCAGCAGATAAGGTCGGCAGGGGTCCGCCTGAAAATATTTAATTACCTCAGAAACTATTTCCTTACCCTCAAACACGCCTTTGCTCGGACTTCGAAAAGTGTAGTCCATCACTTGTCCACTCCCTTTATAACTACTGGTTCAGTTAATTGTATTTGACTTGAGGCAATTTTAATATGAATTTTTCAAAAAAACAACTACTGTCTTATTGAACCCGGAACCTACCGACGTTCCCCTCTCCCCCTGGGGGGAGAGGGTTAGCCCGGATAATGCACGACAGCATAACTGTCGTGCATTATCCGTCCGAAGGACAGCCGTTTATAGACTTCTTGTTGGATATTAAACAAAATATTATTATTGCAGTTATTTTTACAGCCTGTAACTTACCAGTTGTTCTGTAAACGGCTGGGTTAACCCCGCCCATTTGATGAATGGGCGGCCCTTTGGGCGGTCTATGCATAGGGTTCATGCATAGGCCGGGTTAGGGGAGGGGGACCGGTGGAAAGTTTTGCATTGATCCGAAAATGGAAGAAACGCAATATCGTTTTAAAATAGCTCGTGATAGGTTAAAATTTTCGTTTAAGAAAGGTAATCATGTTCCGAAAGGACTAACCAACAATGATTGACCTTGAAAATCTTGGTCGAATAGGAGTCGGCATACGTCCCTCCATAAACGAATTAATTGGTCCCGGTTCCACTGTCCGCGAAATTATAGAGGCATCGTTGGAACAGGGTCTCAACCTGATAGATCTTGCCAAGAACCTGGGGCTCGCTCGCGTTGAGAAAGAATTATGTAAAATACTGCGGGAGCTTGACTGTCGAGATAAATTATTCATCATCACCAAGGGCGGAATAAAACGCGACGAGCAGGGCCTATTGCGTCCTGACGGCCGGCCTGAGAATATACGCACCGGCGTCAACGAAAGCCTTGAATTGCTGGGGCTGGACGTCCTCGACTGCTACCAGATCTACTGGCCGGACGATAATGTTCCCCTCTCTGAAACAATTGGTGTCCTCGACGAATTGCGAGAACAGGGGAAAATTCGTTATACCGGCGTTACCAACTTTACTCCCGAACAGATTGAAGCGGCGGAAGAGGGCGGTAAGATCGATTTTGTCCAGTTCCCCTACAGCCTCTTCCAACTCCAGGCTGAAAGCGATCTACTCCCCTACTGCAGGGATAAAAACCTACGACGGGTCGCTTACGGTGTGCTCTGTCGTGGCCTCTTAACCGACGATTTCCTCGAAGCCGGCGAGCTGGAATACGATACCCTGGGGAGCAATCTGGCGCATGTCCGCGACAACTTCTCGATCTACCGCCATACTGTCCACCAGATCGCTAAATATTTTGAAGAGGAAAACGGCGGCGGCCCTCTCGCCTCCTCGATGATTTCATGGGTCCTGGCCCAACCCAACATTGACCACGCCATCACAGTCGCTCACAATAAAAAACAGGTTGAAGTTATAGCCCGAGCTCGCGAGATAAGCCTGAGCCAGGATCAGATAACTGAAATCTCCTCGATCGTTCGCGAAATAGTTGGGGGAAACGTAGACCGCGACTTTGTAATTCCACCCCATGCTTCCGACTAATTACCAAAAAACAAGACGTCTAAGAACGAGAACCACTAATAATGTCGGCTAAAAGAAAGGATACCGGGCAGCGATCAGTAGCTGATATTTACAGAGCAGTTGCGATGAGCTACGACGAAAAAAAAGAGGAAGCGCCCCGCGTACGAGCAAAAGGGGCGGGCGATCTGGCGGATAGAATTGTAGAGCTTGCCGAACAGCATGACATCCCTCTCTACGAAGACCCCGATCTGACCGAACTACTCTTTCAGCTTGACCTGGACCAGCAAATTCCCGTCTCACTTTACGAAGCTGTCGCTGAAGTTTTTGCCTTCCTCTACCGCCTCAACCGGGAAGCAAAAGAATCAAATAAAAATTAACTCCTTGATTTTTTTCTTTGTCAACGGCTGAATCGGTGGCTCAGGCTCCTCATTCTGTGTGTAAAATAACTGCGCCTTTACCTCTTTCTCCGCTTCCAGTTCTCTTAAAACGTGATAATAGACGCTTAGCTGCTTGATGTATTCGGACTCGGCCCCTCGCTCCAGATCGGTCTTGTAATCAACTATCCGTACCTCATTTTCTCCGTAGAGTAGTAGGTCAATCTTCCCGGAAAGTAGTATCCGACGGCCATTAACTTCAAGCGGCAGCAGACAGGACTCCTCCACTTTTAGCTCGTATCTGTCTTTTATCTCCTCAAGCCACTTCTTTACGTTCTTTTGGTCCTCGTTGGCCGCCTCTAACTGCTCGCCCAGCGTTATCTTCTCCGCAAATTCATGCAACGCACTCCCAAATTTTTTGCCACGACCGCTTTCTTCAACCTCCACCTCTTCCATCAGATCATGTACTGAAAGCTTAATCCCACCGGTAGTCTTAACTGGCTGATAATTGAGATTACTCCTCTTTTTGTCGACAGCCTCAACCGCCTCTACCTCCGGCGCTTCGATTTCTTCAGGCACAAGCGGCGGGCATAGGTTTTTAAAGAAAGGACTCTCTTTGTCCGTCTCCGCTGTGAGAAATAAGTAATCCCGGGCCCGGGTCAGGGCCACATACATCAGCCGTCGCTCCTCGTCGTATTCGCTCGCAGTCAGCGGCAATAGCATTGTGCTCGGCCAGCAGTCGTATGTGAACGGCCGCGGCTCCTCAGCATAAATTTTTCTCTGCCGGAGCCCCAGCGGCTCCCGGTATTCGATCGCCGGACTTCTCCCCCCCTGGGCGGGAAAATGCCGACTGTTTATATCAACCAGAAAAACCACCGGGTATTCCAAACCCTTGGCAGCGTGTATTGTTTGAACGGTAACTGCCTCCTCGTGATCGCTGCTAATTTCATCGGTCCTCGCCGCTTCCAGACTATCCTCCATGTAATTTATAATTTCCCCAGGATTAAAGTGAGTATCACGGGCGGTTGTATAGAGATGTTCAATTAGTCGACCGGGTATTTCACCCCTGTACCCATAACGACGAAAAACCCGGTGCGCAACGGCGGCCAGCCAGCGGTGCACGGATCCTGAGTATAAATCCAACAACTGCTCACGAAACTCTTTGAAATGGCCGGGACAACATTGGTAGGGATGCTCAACGTCACGCAGAAATTCCTCCAGTTCAGCGAGCTTATAACCCGCTTCCTCAAGGATAACTGCCCAGCCCCGGCGGGAATTCTCATCCTCCAGCACACGTAACCAGGCAAGCAATGTAAGAGCCGGGTCGGTTTTAAACAACTCCACCCCCCCCTCGTAAGTCAGGGGAACACCCAGTTTCCGCGCTGTCTCCTGCAGCGTAAGACCAAACTTGCGATTACGAGTAAGAACAGTTATATCACCGTAGGTTATCTGCCGTCCCTCTCCCTCATCACCAATTAAATATTCTTCGTTACCTACAATTTCGTTTATTTTTTCCAGTATAGCTTCCGGTTCCTCTGCGGACTTCAACCCCTGGATAGCGGTGTCAGCCGGATTCCGCTGGGCGCTCAGACCGGTCACACTGGCAAGTATTTCCTCCGCCTCCAGATCCTCATCCTGGCGCCCCGGCAGAATTAATCCCTGCTCAGAAAAGTCCAGTATCTCTTGTGAGGAACGGTAATTATCGCTCAGGGAAATGTCCTCTACCCCGTCAACCGGATAGTCTATTCGCTGCCGGTCGGCGTTCAACTCCTCCCGATAGCGATTCAGACGGGACCGAAATCTAGTAATATTTTTAACGGAGGCATACTGAAAGCTGTAGATACTTTGCTTCCAGTCGCCAACCGCACAGATGTTGTTGGTCCCGGCAAGCAGTAACGTCAGCTTAAACTGGATCTCGCTCGTGTCCTGGAACTCGTCGACCATCACGTAACGGTAGCGACACTGTTCACGCACCGCAGAATCCTCAGCCAGCAACACGTAGGCAAACATCATAAGGAAGCCAAAGTTCAGGTAGTCCTGCTGTAAACAGTAGGCTATATATTCCGAGTAGAGGCTGTGCAAAAAATATTTCAGCTCACCCCGGTCGTCTTCAAAGGCAGTCGCCAGCAGATCAGGCGCCACCTGTTTGTTTGACTCGCCACCTGCCAGTTCCTCCCAGTCTGGCGCCGACGGCCGAAAACAACGGTCCCGCCAGGACGCCTTTACCCGGTTGAGCAGCGGCGACTGAGTTGGCCCCCGTGAACCCGGTCCCGGGGCATTCTCAACTTCCAGTAGCTCCTCAAAACGCTGCCGGTCTCCGTCCAGGTAATCCTCGCCGCTGCCATACCAGTCGGTTCCCTCGCCCCGCCTGGGAAAAATCCCCTTGGCGGCCAGTGATTTTAACAGGTCTAACAGCTCCGACCGCTCGTAAACAAGATTAAAAAATTTCCTGAAGTCGGAATGGTTTTCCAGAAAAGAATCCGTGAAACGACGAAACTGACGCTCTTCGAGCAAGCTGTTCTCAAGCAATTTTGTCGACGTGGTTATTTTCTCCTCAAAACCAAGGTGCGCTGGCGCGGAAAAACCGTGTTCCTGCAGAATACGGTTGCAGAGGCTATGGAAGGTGGAAATAGGCGCTTCCTTCAGCTTTAGAGGATCAACCTGCTGCCGGCAGAGGTTCATTACCCGGTCCTTCATCTCGGCGGCCGCACTGTTAGTGAAGGTGATAAAAAGCAACTGTGAGGGAGACAGGGATGTCGTCTCCAGCAGATGGGCATAGCGGCGCACAAGCGCAAACGTCTTCCCCGTCCCCGCCCCTGCGTCGACAAGATAAATCCCCGGCCCGGCTTCGATCAGTCGCCGCTGGTTTTCATTCGGTTCCATCCGCAGATCCCCCCTCGCCGGTCAACAAAAGGTCCCGGTTGGGCAAATCGTCAACATCTAACTCATCCAGTTCTCCCGCGACAGGAAACCGCGTGCGACTGTAGTAGTGAAACTTTTCCAGCGCCTCACCAAGATAGTCTTCAAAATCCTCCAGGTCCTCCTGGAAAAAGTTCTCTCGTCGCAACCTCAGGAGCTTGTTGAATGCCGATTTGACACCCTTATTCACGTATTTATATTCGCCCACTTTACTCCGGCAGTAGAGACGGAAACGCTCAAAGGTATCCGTTTCTACCAGTTCCTCACGCTCCACACCCTTCGGAAAATCATGTTCCTTAAAAAAGTCCCGGTAAGCCTCATACCCCAGCTTCTCTAACGTCTTCCGTCGATTATTACTCTCACTTACGTTTTTCACTAAAAAATCAAAAGTCTCCCGTCGCGCCACTTGCTCAGCCACGGGACGCGGATAGTAGCAGAGCGTCTCCGTTACCGCTTCGCCGCTGCCCCGGCCGCTAAGAACTTCGTTTAAATTGTCCAGAAAATAGAAGAAGCTGAACTTCAAGGCCGTCTGTGGGTTCTTACGACGCAGATGGGCAAGATAGAGTATCGCCTGGAAATTAACCCGGTCACGGGCAAACTTGAGGTTGCCGCGTCGCACCAGAGAGCGCGCTGACTGACGCCGACCGCTCTTGTAATCAAGCAGATGTGTATCTGATAACTTCAGGTCTACTTTTCCCTTCACCCGTAGCTCGTCATCTCGAAAAAATACCTCCGCTCGTGGATCAGCCAGCTTCAGTTCATACTGACTGGCAAACAGGTTTTCCTCCCCCCTGTCGTGATCTGCGAGTTCTGGCTGATTCCTGTTACGCTCCCGGCTCAGATTGTGCTCCTCAAGAAAATTAATTATATTTTCCATACCCAGGCGCATCTCTGTCCGCACTGCCGACTCCTTGTAAGACGGAATGTAGACTCTAAGCTCCTCCAGTGCCCGCTTGCACATCTCGTCCAGCCCTTGTTTTTTTACAAAAGCTGGATGCTCAAGAAAAAATTCTGCAAACTCATGGAACAGTTTCCCCTTCTTTAGATGAAAACTATCCTGGTCCGGCAACAGCCGGTCAAATAGGTAAGCCCGCGGCGAAGAAACAAAAGCATTGAGCGATGACTGACTGAAATGATCGAGCTCCACCTCCCGGATTGGCTGCAGATGACGCTCGAAACCCCCTCCTCTCCCCTTCTCAGGCGGACGAACTCGACGTGAGGGAAAATCGGCAAACTCCTCAAAGGACTCGTCCAGCAGGGCGTTAAAGTAATAACAGGGGGTTATCGGTTCGTTACGCTCCCGGTTGCGTACAAAATAATACTGCCGGCTACCATTCTGCAGCAGCAGTGAGAAATCACGCAGGTTTGCCTCCCGATTGGCTCCCGCGTCAATCCAGGGCCGCGGATGTTTCTCCCGGTCCCAGTCCACTCCCATTCCGAGATAGAATACGACCGGTCGGTCAACAAAACTAAGTGACTGCGGAGAAACAAATAAAACCCCCGGCGATCCGCTGGAGGAAAGCGGCGGCGTGAAGTTGTCAATATAAAACTGTAAAAAATCTAACTTTCCCCGCACCTTTTTGTGCCGCAAATTTAACTCACCCAGCAGCCCTCTCAAATCACTAAGATCAGCGCCGCTCAACTCTTCATACGCCTCTATCGCCTCCGCAAAGCTGCTTCGCTTCAACTGCTGGCACAGCTCCTTAAAATCACGACAACCGGGATGATCAAGGACAGGAACCAGCTCTTCCTTCAGTTCCGGTCCCAGTTGGTAACCAAGCCGGCGCATCAACGGTTTCAGGTCGCGCACTTTGGAAACATCGTCTGCCAGAGACAGCTTAAGCAGCTCAAGAAAGGTTCGGAAGGACCCCCTTTCATCAAGCAATCGGTTGGTCGTCCTCGCTATCCCCCGGTCCTGAAGCGCTGCCTCCAGCTGCGGCTGGTAAGAGCTCTCCGGATGCACGACCACGGCGACATCGGACGGATTGTAAACGGAAAGCGAGTTCAAGACCGCACGAACAATCGTCTCAGGTGATGAAAATAGGTGAAATTCGGGAAGCTCAAACTCTTCTCCACGCAGCGGTTCTAATTCATCGTAATTAGCGGGAAATACATTCCGGTCCAACTGCTTGAACTGGTAGGGGGCAATGACAAGCGCTTCCCCGGCAGGCGGGTTATCAAAATCCTGGAGGCTACGATATATACTACCGGTGGTTTGCAAACAAGAAAGTATTTTTTCAGTCAGGCGAGCGACGTAATTATCATATTCCCGGACGGCTTCCAGCCGCCCGGTTTCCTGCCAGCAGTGTAAAATGTTCTCAAGATGATATAAAATTTCACGGGGTGACGCCTCCAGCTCCTCATTCAAACGCAGGAACAGCTCCCGCCGGTCCCGGGTGCTACTTTCCGAGTGTGAGTCGTATATCAGTCCCCGCGGCGTGTAAGCAAACTTCCCCAGTCGCGGCGTTCCAACTCGGTTATTTAAGGCATCAGCAAGTGGTGTGTCGGCGGTTAGCACATAGTCATAATCTTGGGCGCGCTCAAAAATTTCATCTATGGAAAGTGCCCGCGGCAGGGTAAAACTCATATAACTACTCCTGTTTCCCTTTTAAATAATTCCCCCGGCGACTGCACTATTTTCTGGGAAGAATAACTCGTTCTGTAAGTACAGCAGGAAGCTGGGGCTATTTTCTGTTCCATTTCCCTGGCGAAACAGGAAGAAGCGGAGGGCCCGGGATTCGAACCCGGACATCCCGTTCGCACGGGACTTCACCGGATTTCAAGTCCGGCCCCTTGCCATTCGGACAGCCCTCCGTTTAGTGTCCGGTCGGCGAAGACATTATTCAGTCGTCTCACCTTCACCGGTCACTGGACTGTGTATTTGCTTCTGCAGCTCTTTTATCTCGTCCCGGAGGTCTGCAGCTTCCTCAAATTCTTCCTCCTCAACCGCTCGCTTCAGACGATGCTGAAGCAACTTCAGCCGCTTGACCTCTTCGCTTTCTTCGTCCTCGGCCTGGGCCGGCACTGCCGCTTCTTCCATTACCTCTTCTTCCACGAAAAGATCCGTTCCCGTCCTCAAAGCCAGCGCTATCGAGTCACTCGGTCGCGCATCAATTGTAATTTCTTGTTCAGTACCCTCTGGCTTGATAATTATACTGGCGTAAAACGTCCCCTCCTTTAGCTCGTTAACCACTACGTGATCAATTTCAGCGGCCAGCTCGTCAAGCAGCTTTGCTAAAAGATCGTGCGTCATTGGGCGGGGGGGATCAACGTTATCAAGTTCCATTGCAATGGCCTGCGCCTCAAAAGAACCAATATATATCGGCAGCCACTTGTTGAACGTATCATCCATTAACAACGCCACAAAACCCTG
The DNA here is from genome assembly GCA_964566495.1 of uncultured bacterium. Taxonomy (GTDB): domain Bacteria; phylum T1Sed10-126; class T1Sed10-126; order T1Sed10-126; family T1Sed10-126; genus T1Sed10-126. Next base: position 9,918 of record CAZMIT010000043.1, read on the forward strand.
GTTGTGAGGGCTCATACCAACACCGTGCACCCTTACCGGTATCATAAAAAAACCTCCCGCTAAGTTGCGGATTATCTTCATCGTCCAGCTAACAAAAAGTTTCTCCACTTCACTTTGTACGCTGCCCGACACTAATAGTTTAAACTAAAAATCACTAAAAATTAATCCCTAATTACAGGTGAGCTCTTCTCTTCTAAGCTAAAATCGTCCGTAGGTGATGTATCTCCGGCCTGCAGTCGGTAGAATTGATTGTCATTTTCTTCTCGCCACACCCGTTTTTCTCCGGGCGGAACCAGACCCAGCTTCTGCCGGGCAAGCTGTTTGATTAAATATGGGTCGCCCTGCAAACGCTCCCGGCGCACTTCAAGCTCCCGCAGCTTCTCCTGCAGCTCCTCGTATTCACGGGCCAACCTTTCCTTCTCTTCCCGCAGCTCGCTCAGGTGGTCGTCGCGACGCCGGGCCACTAAAGTCACACTGCCTACCGCCAGTACCACTATGATGATTAAAATAATTTTCTTATATTCGTATTTTTCAGACATAATTAACTATTCTCCCGCTATTAGTTGCAATCTTTTTTTAAAATTCTCGCTATGTCGGCCCCCCAGTTGTTTAAAGCGACAGCCGTATTTTCCATGCTTTCTTCCAGCGTCATTGGCCGCCGGGGCAAACCAACCAGCAGATCAAAACTATCGTAAAGTTCCCTGTAACCTTCCCCCTGGGCACCAGCTACCCCCACTACAAAGTCAACCCCTGCTTCTCTCCCCCGCTCCGCTACCACCTGCGGTGTTTTACCAAAAGCGGTCTGAGCGTCCATTGCTCCTTCACCTGTAATTAAGATATCGGCGTTTTTGAGCTCCGAGTTTAACCCTGTTAAATCCGCTACCAACTCCGCTCCCCCTGTCAACTGCGCCCCCAGCAAACCCATCAGACCAAATCCAAGCCCGCCGGCCGCCCCAGTTCCCGGCTGCTCACGCAACTCGCGACCGGCATAGTCCTCGACCAGACCGGCCCAGCGTGCTAAATTTTCCTCCAGCTGCGGTATCTCTTCCTCCGCTGCCCCTTTCTGCGGCCCGTATACCGCCGCCGCACCCTCGCTCCCCAGCAGTGGATTGGTCACGTCACAGGCTACTTTTATTTGTAATTCTTTCACTTCCGACGCCACTTCGCGATCACTTATCTCCGCCGCACGGGCCAGCTCCCCTCCGGCCGCTTCAACCGGTTCACCCGCTTGGTCTTTGACCTCAAACCCCAGTCCCAGGGCTGCTCCCAGGCCACCGTCGACAGTTGCCGAGCCACCGATACCTAATAAAACTTGTTTTGCCCCCCGCTCCGCCGCTCGCTTGATCAACGTCCCCGTGCCGTAAGTTGAAGTTTTAAATGGGTCCTGCTGATCTGCTTCCAGCAGAGCCAACCCCGATGCGGCTGCCATTTCAATAACCGCAGCGTCCTCCCGCTCGCTCCTGGATAAATACCCCCACCTGGCCGTTACCGGTTCTCCTCGTGGTCCACGTACCTCCGTTTTTACAAATTCTCCGTCAAGCGCCTGCACAAGCGCTTCTACCGTTCCCTCGCCCCCGTCCGCCTGGGGCAGACTTACTACCTCCCAGCCCTCAGCAATCGACTTCACCCCTCGTTTTAGTTGTTCACACACTTCCGGCGATCTTGCACAACCCTTGTATTTATCAGAAGCTACGACGACTTTCCTTGTTCCCACCGACTGAACACCTCCAGAAACTTTTTTGGTTTTACCTGGTGGGGACGACAGCGCTCGTCCAGACCAACTTCCTTCAACAGCCTTCTCCATTTCTCCTTGTCCGCCCCGGCTGCCAGGTTATTTAAAAGAGTCTTCCGCGGCTGCTGAAAACAACGACGGGCAAATTTTCTCAGCCCTTCAAAGTTTTCGATTCTCTCTTCAACCATAAACTTTAGCCAGGCCGAGTCGACCCCCGGGACCGGCGAAAAAGCCCCGGCTGGCACAGTAAAACATTTCTCCACCCGGCCGCTGAGTTGAAACAGCACCGATATGCCCGAGTAGTTCGACTCCCCCGCTTCTGCACAGACACGCTCCGCCACTTCCTCCTGGATCAACCCCTGGAAACTATTGATTTTATCGGCATTTCGCAGTATTTTCACCAGTAAAGGTCCGGTAAGATGGTAGGGCAGGTTACCGACCAGTGGATATGGCGAACAAATTTTGGGGAGGGGATACTTAAGTATATCGGCCCGAATGACCGCCGGCGGATCAACAAATTTTTCGCGTAGACGACGGCAGTAACTAAAATCTATTTCCAGCGCCAGAAGTTGCTCCCAGCGTTCCAGAACTCCCGCCGTTAAGGCTCCCGGACCCGCCGCCCACTCGACACCAAACTCCGCCGGTTCCACCTGGGCAACACAGCGATTTATCCAGTTTTGATCGGTTAACAAAACCTGGCTCAACCGTTCTCCCATTTCTACTTCTTCTTTGCCCAGCGCCGCAACCGCTTCATACAATTGATCGCACTGCGCGAGTCGACCTCGTCTTTACCGGCAATTTCTGCCGCCGCCCCGTGATCCGGACTTACCCGCAAATAGGGAAGCCCCACCGAGGCCTGGATTCCGGTGAAAAAATATCTCTGTTTAAAAGGAAGTAATCCCTGGTCGTGATAGGGAGCCAGGATTAGGTCGTGCTTCCCCGTGTGGACGGGGAAATAACTGTCCGCCGGAAACGGCCCTTCAATTTCCACTCCGGCGGCGACCAGTTTCTCCACTGCCGGACGCAAAATATTTTTTTCTTCCCTGCCGATTAACCCCTGTTCACCGGCATGCGGGTTGA
>CAZMIT010000044.1:0-12337 GCA_964566495.1 uncultured bacterium
ATTACGTTAGCGGCATCGTTAGCCCCAATGTTCCAGCCCAGGTAACCACCGAAAAGTGTCTTAAGTAGATTGAACATAACTAAAGAATCTCTTTTGTAAGTAAGATAAGGACACGATCAGAAACATCTTCCACAGCATCGGCAATCGAGCCAATTTCAACTATAAGGTGACGCAGATGCATTTTCTGGGCCAGGGGAAGTTCATCCAGCTTGTAGAGGTCGGAAATAAGATGCCACTCGGCCCGATCTGAACGCTGTTCTCCCGCTTCAATACGATCTATGTATTCACTAACCTGGGAGTGATCACTTTTATTTTTAAGACGAATCAATTTAGCAAACGGACTGAACGTAACCTTAACTTCTCGCACGAGATCACGAAAATCGTCACGTAAAGCCGGGGGAACGTAAGGTTGCTCCTGGACCATAATATCAGCACAACGCTGGGCCTGGTCAGCAATTTTATCGGTCAGTTCAGCGACTATTATATAATCTTCTCGAACTACGGGCAAAAACGAACCGCGATAAATACAACGTTCTACCTCGCGTCTTATTTCATCGGCCTGATGTTCGGAATCATGGACGTCATGAATCATCTCGCGATAATCAGGATCGTCTTTAATATAGGCAAACGCCAACTTGCGAAACAGATCCAGGGTTTCCTCTATCTCGTTAACATGGTCATTCATAAACTCCGAGGTTTTCTTTTCGTCGCGGCTGAAAAATCTCACTTTTATGCCTCCTATCCGAAAGTAAGGGGTAAAAGAATAAAAATTTTCTCTGGATTTTGCAATGAAAACCTGTTAGTTGCGGGATAAAAGTTAAGATCGTCAAATTTTAAAGTTCGTTTTTAGTTTCCAGTTTCCAGTTTAAAGTTAAAACAATAAACCTTGTTGCGGGTTGCGGGTTGCGGGTTAACATCTTAAATCGTAAAACCATTTATACATCAGGACACAGATTAACACGGATAAGCACGGATATTTTTTACAAAGTATCAAGATCTCTTTTGCTTTTTAAAACAGTTGTCTGTTTATCTGTAATTATCTGTGTTCATCCGTGTCCACAGACCAGTGAAAATGGATTCTGGTTTGGGGGGCGGAATGACGTCAAATTCGACATAATTACCACAGGTGATATTTTACAATAGTGAGTAAAATAGCCGATATAAGACCGGCGGCCAGATCATCGGCGACAATACCTAAGGCGCCGGGGAGTCGCTGTGTATGATGAATTGGTGGCGGTTTAAGGGCATCAAAAAAACGAAAAAATAAAAATCCAAGTGCGTATGCGAGGGGACTGAGCCGATTAAAAATAAAAAGGGGGGGGAGGAAGACAAGCCAGAGTCCAACCAGCTCATCAATAACCACTGGCGCCGGATCCGATTCAGCAAAATGATGGGCGCCAAATGAAGAGAGTGGGAAGGAAACCAGCAGAAGGGTAAGAAAGACGAGACTCAAAAAGGTGGGGGTGAAGAAAAACTCGAGCAAAATAAAGAGTGCAAGAGCGCCCAGACTGCCCCAGGTTCCGGGAGCGAGCGGAAAAAAGCCAAGTCCAAGAAGAGTAACAAGGCTCAGTTTTAGATGTTTTAAAGCAACAGAAAAGTAAAAACTCATTGTAACTGCTCGCCTACCCCGGACTTGATCCGGGGGAGAGGGGGTAAATAGGTTGATGGAAAAAAGAGGCAAGATAAGCAGTTACGACTCATTTATCGCTATCCATGCACTGCGAGAAAATCTCCCAGTTGTTGTAGTAGTATTCAAAACCGCTGTAGACGGTAAGAATTAGAATTAAAAACATGACCGTCCAGGAGACACCATTAAGCCAATAAATTGTCACCAGGTTAAGCCGATAAAATATTAATCCAAGCAGGATAAGAAAAATACCAGCGATCTGAACGGCAGTCTTGTATTTTCCCGAAGAAGCGGCGGCCAGGACTTTTTCGCGCACGGCAGCCAGAGTTCGCAGGGTGTTAACCGAAAGCTCACGCACAATAAGGATAACAACCAACCAGGCCGGCCAGGCCAGCTCGGGGATACGGATAAAATAAACAAAAGCAACAATCGTAATAACCTTGTCAGCCAGAGGGTCCATCAGCCGGCCAAAATCTGTTTCAAGATCATAGCGGCGAGCAATTATGCCATCATAAAGATCTGTTAATCCCGCTCCCACAAAGAGCAGAAGCCCCACAAACAACCACTCAACTACCTGGTAATTAAGTAAAGCGCAGAGAAATGCGGCGGCAATAAGAAATCGTAAAACTGTCAGGCGGTTAGGTAAATTCACGGCAAATCTGGTCTCCTCCCGACGTCACGGACCAGAAGCTCACCGTCGTCAATAGTTATCACCTTGCTAACTACTTCGGCCTCCTCGCCCAGAGGCGGTAGCTGAATGCCGTCGTGATAGAGCCGGATACCGGCGGCGTTGCCAATATACATACGAATTGATTCTTCAGCTTCCCAGCTAACGATCTCGCCTGGCTGAAGCAACAACTCTCGTTTCCTCAGGCCATCAAAGGTGACGAATATCCAGGTTTCATCAACCGCCAACACATCGAGCTCAAGTTGTTCGGACTCGACTTGTTGATTGAGATGCATGTCGTTTTCTTCGGATTCCTCGGGTTCAGCTTCGACTCGCTCCAGAGCTTCTTTTAAGGGCTCTTCAGTTTCCTCAGCGACCGAATCACCGAGTCTCTCCTGCTGCACCTGCAGCCTGAACCCGAGCGAAACAAGCGTCAGGGAGACCAAAACCACAATTCCCGTCCAGAGAATTGAGGATATTCCGGAACTGAAACTGCCCTCTCCCTCATCCGACTTCTTAAACTTCCGCCTGTACTGCTTAACAAGCGCTTCAGCGTCAAGGTCAAGCACCCGGGCATAATTTTTTATAAAACCAACCGTATATACCTCGGCCGGCATCTCTTCAAATTGTTCCTCTTCAAGTGCCTTGAGATATTTTTTACGGAGGTTAAGCTCTTCCGCCACCTCTTTTAACTCTAACCCCTTCTCTTCCCTTTTTTTGCGAAAGGAATCACCGAAAGAAGATGTCACAACTCTTCCCCCACTAAAAAGCGGAGATCAAGTTCGGCCAGGGCCTGTTCAACCGGTTTGGGAAAGCGCAGGTCTTCTTCGTAGCTAACTATCTCCAGCCGATAATCACCGCTCTCCCCCGAGGCAAGGGAGAGCAGATAAAGTGGGCGAAGCTCACTGCGGTCCAGCACAATTTCAGTTTTTTCAAATTCAAGTCTGGGATCGCCGTGATTTATTTGGACAAGAAGTGTATCGCCAAAATCAGTTGTTTCTACGTTTTCTTCGAGATGTTCCTCCGAAACAGCGGCGCCGATCAGACCAACAAGGGGAAAGAAATCGGCAATCAAACGACGGCGTTCGGCGGCCGTCATTTCTCCTTCTTCATAGCTATTGAGGTGAGGGTAATGGAGAGCATATTTTTTTTCGCTCAGCAGGACATACTGTTCCCGCTGCCCGGCGCCACGTAAGACCTGGAGGAATTGTTCAGGATAGCGATAGGCAACAGTAAGGGCGGTAGTATCGGCGGGATTATTGACGGGATGCCCGACGGCCTGAAGGTAGACACTTCCCACCCGTCTAAACTTGACCTCAAGGCGGTTGGAAAGCTCCTCAGGCGTATAAGCCAGTGCCGCCGGTGAGAAGGTAATTAAAAGCGTGACTACAAGGCAAAGCAGAAACCCAATTCGTTTAATACTACTCAGCCTCCTCAGCCTCGTTATCTGAGAAATATTCGTCAGGTTCAACAAGAACACGCCGCGCCTTACTTCCCCGGTGTGGTCCTACTATACCCTCTTCTGCCATCATGTCAACCATTCGAGCGGCCCGGTTATAACCGACCCGAAAACGACGCTGTATCATTGAGGCGGAAGCTTTTCCGGATTTTACGACGAGTTCCTTAGCATCTTCGTAATATTCGTCGTCAAAATCTTCGTCTAACTCGCCCAGGGTTTCAGAACCAAATATTTCTTCTTCATCTATATAGCTGGGACGCAACTGTTCTTTAACAAAACGAATAATATCTTTAGTTTCATCGTCGGAAAGAAAGGCCCCTTGAGCCCGTTGGGGGTGGGGCGCCGCGGCGGAGAGGTAAAGCAGATCACCGTCGCCCAGTAGCGTTTCCGCCCCGTTTTGATCAATAACAACCCGACTGTCAGTACCGCTGGAGACACGGAAGGCAACCCGGGCCGGCATGTTAGCTTTAATCAAACCAGTTATAACATCGGTAGACGGTCGCTGAGTAGCGAGAATTAAGTGTATACCAACAGCGCGAGCTTTCTGAGCAATCCGGGTTATTGACTGCTCACATTCCTTCTGATTAACCAGCATCAGATCGGCCAGCTCGTCGACAATAATGACAAGATAAGGTATCTTGTCTTCATCGCTAACAGCTTCGTTGTAACTATCCAGGCTCCGACAACCGGCCTCCGAAAGAGCGGAATAGCGCCGTTCCATCTCCTCTACTGCCCACTGAAGGGCCTGATTTGCGTCATCGGGGTCATCAATAACTTCGGTGGCGAGATGAGGAAGATCGTCATACAGTTTCAACTCAACCCGTTTTGGATCAATAAGAATCATTTTTAATTCGTCGGGATTTAACTTGTAGAGCAAGCTACAGATAAGAGAGTTAATGCAGACACTCTTACCACTACCCGTCGCTCCAGCGATCAAAAGATGTGGCAGCTCCCCCAGGTCAACAACAAGTGGGGAACCAAAGACATCCAGCCCAAAAGCAAGTGGCAGAGTTTTCGAACCATTCTTAAACTCAGAGGCTTCAATAACATCCCGTAACTTCACAAGCGCCCGGCGGGGGTTGGGGACCTCAATTCCAACCGCCGACTTGCCGGGGATCGGCGAGACAATACGAACTGATTGGACGGCCAGACTCAATTTTATATCGTCAGCCCGGCTCTGGAATTTATTGACGGAAACACCGGGGCCGGGCTCTACCTCATACATTGTTAAGACCGGGCCGGGATTGGCGCCAACTACTTCGGCCTCAAAACCAAACTCCTCGAAAGTGGCCTCAAGCTTGCGCGCTACCTCCTGCTGAGTTTTTTCGTCCGGGATTGCCTCTTCCACATCACCAGGGGTTAACAAATCAAGAGATGGAAAGCGATAGTCGCTCATGTCAGCCTCGTCAACCCGCGGGCGCTCGCTCTCAACTTCTACCGCCTGCGAGCCGTTAGCCGCTTCCGGCCTCTCGGGCTCGGTGACGTCGGTTGAGGCCGACTGCTTCCGTTCGGTGAGTGAAACCACGTCAGCCTTCTCCGGTTCGGAATTATCGGGCGTCGTTTTTTCTTGTTCCGGCGTTTCTTCTTTTCCCGACGTTTGCTTCTTCGCGCCAGCCGTCTCCGGCTCGTCCAGGCTCGATTGACTGGAAGAAGCCGAAGAAGTACTTCCGCTCTCCAGCCGGGGAGTTTCATCAAAAGGTAGCAGGTCAACTATATTCTCTTTCGCCTGCCCATGCAGCCGGCCAAGCCAGTCAAAGCAGAGTCCAAGGCCCGAGAGGAATAGGTTCCAGCCCCTGACAAGCAGACGCAGACCGCCGACAGTTAAATTCCAGGCTCCGGTAAAAGTGGCTCGGATTGAACTGGCTGTCTGCACAGAAGCACCGACAATGAAAAGAAAGGCATAAAAAAGCAAGGAACCCGCCTCACCCAGAAGGGGGCGAGAATAATAGGTCAGGTAAAGACCGATAACTCCACCGTGAAGATCGTCGACAGTCCCCGCCAGGCTGAGCCCGCCGGTAAGGCTGGCAACCAGTAAAACCCACCCCAGGACAGAACCGGCCGTCAAATTAGCCGGCTGCTGGCGAATGAATTGCATTGCTCCAAGGGCAAGGATAGGGACAAGCAACCAGGCGGCCCAGCCCAAACCAGCATAAAAATAAAAGGCCAGGTAAGCGCCCAGTAAACCGCCCCAGTTGTTGACACTCTCGGCCGCCGTTGCCGGGGGGTCGAGGTGACTGAAGGTGGCCAGAGCGAGGAGCAAGAAAACAGCAACAAAGAGTAAAAAAAAGCCCAGAAGCTCCAACCAACGGTTGTTCTCAGCCATATATAATCACCGGCAGGGGGTAAGTTAGAGCCTCTCCGAAAAGTCCCCTCTCCCCCGGGGGGAGATGGTTAGGCTGAGGGGAAAAGCTCTTCGGGGAGGGTTTAGTTAAGCAGCTTCAGTTTTGAAGTTCTTTATCCGCTTCAACTTTACTGAGTTCAATACCCTTTTCAGTAATGTCAGTGCACTTAACCTTGATAACGTCGCCAACTTCAACCACGTCGGTGGTTCTCTTGACGTGATAGTCGGCAAGCTCAGATATGTGCACCAGTCCGTCCTGGCCGGGGAGCACCTCAACAAAGGCCCCAAAGTCGGTAGTTGAGACAACTTCGCCTTCGTAAATTTTCCCGGGCTGAACCTCTTCGGTGCAATCTTCAACCATCCGTTTAGCAGCGTCGCCGGATTCGCCATCCTCGGCGCCGATATAAACGGTGCCATCGTCTTCAACGTCAATGGTGGCTCCGGTTTCGTCTATAATCCGTCGGATGTTTTTGCCGCCCGGACCGATGAGATCCCTAATTTTATCTTTAGGGATATCCAGGGTATAGAGTCGAGGAGCGTGTTCAGAGATACTGGAGCGAGGTTCAGACAGAGTATTCTGCATTATACGAAGAATCTGCAGACGAGCTTCGTTGCCGCGATCGAGAGCTTCCTCAAGCAGATCACGATCAATCCCTTCAATTTTAATGTCCATCTGAAGTGAAGTTATGCCTTCCTCGGTCCCGGCGATCTTAAAGTCCATATCACCAAGATGATCCTCGTCGCCGAGAATGTCAGTCAGAATTTCATAATCCTCACCATCTTTGACCAGGCCCATGGCGATACCAGAGACATGGCGTTCAATCGGGACAGCGGCGTCCATCAGGGCAAGAGATGCCGAACAGACGGAAGCCATTGAACTGGAACCATTAGATTCCAAAATTTCAGAGACCACGCGTGTCGAGTAGGGCCATTCCTCTTTTTCAGGAAACAGTGGCTTAATAGCACTTTCGGCCATAAGTCCATGACCAATTTCGCGGCGACCCGGACCGGTTATGCGTCTTACCTCGCCAACCGAAAAGGGTGGGAAATTGTAGTGAAGGATGAAACGTTTTTCCCACTCTTCAAACAGTGTATCTACCTGTTGTGTCTCACGTGGCGTGCCTAAAGTAACTGCAGCAAGACTCTGGGTTTCGCCCCGGGTAAACAAACTTGACCCGTGAGGGCGAGGAAGGTTGTCTACTTCGATATCAATGGGCCGAATTTCATCAACGTCTCGCCCATCAATACGACGTCTTTCTTCAAGAATAGCGTTTCTAACAACTTCTGATTCAAGCTCATCGACAGCTCGAGAGAAGGAACGTTCCTTCAGAGCAATCTCTTCCTCGTCTTCGACCTCGTCAAGACCAGTCAGGAATTCCTCTTCCAACTCCTCTTCAACTGCGTCGAGTGCTGCTTTACGCTCCTGTTTTGCCGGTGTAAAAACAGCCTCTTCCATACGCGAACGGCCGGCCTCTTTAATACTGTCGATCAAGGCTTCATCGTATTCAGGAGGTTCAAAACCGCTCTGAGGTTCCTGACACTGGTCAACCAGGGCTCGTTCAACTTCAATAATTTCCTTGATTTGTTCGTGAGCCCGATCCAGCCCATCAAGCATCACCTCTTCCGAAACTTCAGAGGCGCTGGCTTCAACCATGGTTATCGCTTCTTCTGTACCGGCGACAACAAGATCCAATTCAGAGTCACCAAGAGTCTCCTTTGAGGGATTAACTATCAGTTCCCCGTCGTAGTAACCCATACGCACGGCAGCCAGAGGGGTATTAAAAGGCGTGTCGGCTATCATTAAAGAAATCGAAGCGCCAATAATTGACAAAACGTTAGGGATGTTCTGCTGTTCAGCGCTAAATACAGTCGAGACAATCTGAACCTCGTTCTGGTATTCGTCGGGGAACATCGGACGAATGGCCCGATCGGTCAGACGAGCAGATACAGTCTCGTGATTACTTGGACGTCCTTCCCGTTTGAAAAAGCCTCCGGGAATTTTGCCGGCGGCATAAGTCATTTCACGATATTCGACAGTAAGCGGGAAAAACGGTAAGTCCTTGGGGTCGTCAATACCCGCCGTAGTTAACAAAACAGTGTCACCGTATTGTATTTCCACAGCCCCCTGGGCCTGCCTGGCCAGCTTACCACTGCGCAAACTAAGATCTCTCCCACCTACTTCAATTGATGCAGTAAACTCCATTATTACTAATAACCTCCTAAAAATTACCTAAACTTGCTTCGAAATAATAACGCACAACTAAATTTACAGTTCAAATTTCAAATTTTACAGATCCAATTCTTCAACGATCTTCTCGTAACGTTCGGGCGCATTGTTGCGAAGATACTTAAGATTCTTTTTGCGTTTCTCTACCAGATCGATAAGCCCGCGCCGGGCCGCATAATCTTTGGGCTGACTCTTCATGTGCTCGGTCAACTGCTCTATGCGCTCGGTCATGCGAATAATCTGGGCTTCCGGTGAACCGGTGTCGTTTTGGCTAAGCTTGAAATCCTCAATGATATTCTCGCGCTCAGCTTTTACATTACTCATTTTTCAACCTCCTTCACTTATGGTGAAAACTCTACTATTGCTTAGTCACAATTGAATTTTCGGGTTGTCCCCTGCCGTCATTGCCCATAGGCCATCGTGTCTGGACTTGAGCCGGTGCCGGGGATCAACCGAGCAATTCAGAACCTAAGATCGTCATTGCCCAACTTGATTGGGCAATCCAGTGACTTTGACCTTCGACCGTTAGAAATTCAACGTCACTGGATTCCCGCTTACGCGGGAATGACAACCGAAAAACGGATAAAAATACAGTCACATCTTCGACTGTGACTAAGCTCTAACATTTATTTGCTGGTTGCTTCTCGAAATATTTTTTAGCCTGCTGGACATCTTTATCTATTGCCTTTACAAGTTCCTCGCGGCTTTCAAAATCTGCTTCAGGCCGCAGAAATTTTTCAAAATATACGTGTGTTTGATCACCAGCCGTCAAATCCGGTTTACCAGTAAGCTGATGTACTTCCAGCAGTGGCTCTTCTATACTTTTAAACGTCGGGGCAACGCCAAAATTTGCCACAGCCGGTTGACGCTCAGTGGTTCCCAGCCAGACGATATATATACCACAGCGGGGCTGGATTGTATTTTCCAGTCTGAAGTTAACGGTTGGAAAACCTATCCGGCTTCCTATCTTCCGACCACTTCGAACCGTTTCAAAAACCGTGTATGGCCGCGTCAAAAGGGTGCGGGCTTTTTCAACCCGTCCTGACTCAATCAAGCTTCTTATCCAGGAACTGCTAACTGTCCTCCCCTCGTGTTTAACAGGCCTGCAGGTCCGAAAATCAAGACCGGCTTTTGACGCAAGTTCCTGCAAATCTGCGGTGTTGCCTTGGCGCTTTCGGCCAAACTGATAGTTAAAACCGGCCACAAGACCACGCGTGTTTAACTGCCCCAGTAAAATTTCATCAAAAAAATCTTCCGGGACCATATTAGCCAGTTCCTGATCAAACTGCAGAAAATAGCAGTCATCAAATCCTAAATCATTAATGATACTTATTTTATCGCGTTTAGTCAATAAACGCCTTTGAGCGGGATCAACTTCAGAAAAAAATGTCTCTGGCTCCGGCTCAAAAGTAAGAACCACGGGGCGAGCGTCAAGCTCGTCCGCCGTCTGCAGGGCGAGTTTGAGCAGAGACAGGTGACCGCGATGAAGACCGTCAAAGGTCCCCAGAGCGACAACTCGTTTTTCCGCCGGCGAGGGTCGGCCGTTTAAAAACTGCATTGTTCCGGGGCAAATACCCGGTCGGACTGCCAGACAGGGTCCCCACAATTATCATCAGCGCGTAAAACGGCGACAAGCCGTGTCTCACCGTCGAGGTCCAACGTCTCCGAAGCAAGATCAAACCGGTCGTCATAATAATTCTGAACTTGATCCACTGCCTCCCGGCTGGTTAATCCGACCGGTTTGTCCACTGGCAGCACACCCCTCTCAAATTGCTTATTCACCCCTTTTAAGCTCCTCTACAACAGCTTCGAGGACAGCTTCGCGCACCTCGGAAATATCTCCTTCGACAGTGGCTCCGGCAGCGCCGGAGTGTCCTCCACCGCCGAAACGATTGACAACCGGTAGCAGATCAAGTTCCGTTTTGGAACGAAAACTAACCTTAATTTCTCCCCCCGGGCGTTCACAAAAAAGTAAGGCTACCTGGCTTTCCTCAACCTGACGCAAATAATTTATTACTTCCTTCAAATCTTCTTCATCGGTCCCCGTGGCTGCAAAAAGATCACGAGGTACTTCGCTGTAAACTACCCCGTTACGCCGCTTCAGATTGGTAAGAACTTCCCCCAGCAGCAGAACTGACTCCAGGCGCTCGCGCTCATAAATCTGACTGTAGATCCGATATGGTTCAAGCTCCCCCGTGTCAATCAAATCAGCAACCACTCGATGAGTCCCGGCAGTCGTGTTAGCGTGCCGAAAACAGCCGGTATCAGTGAGTATACTAGCATAAAGGGCCTCGGCAACATCAGCCGTAATAGCTTGTGAAAAGTTTTCATAAAGGTAATAAACCAGCTCGCCAACACTGGAAACATCCGTAGTAACCAGACGTAAATCAGCAGAAATAGAGTTATGACGGTGGTGATCCATAACGACCAGTCGGGAGGCCGACTGCAAATAGCCCGACATCGAACCGGTTCGATCGAGGTTACCGCAGTCAATTATGATAGCAAGATCCGGGGAATCATCCGGCGGTGTAGTTCTGAAAACCAGCTCGTCTGTTAGAAAATCGAAAACGGCTGGTGGGGGATCGGGGTTAACTATGAAAACGTCTTTACCACGTTCAGTCAGCAATTGATAGAGCGCATACTGAGAGCCCACACAGTCGCCATCGGGACGCTCGTGACCGGTAATAACGATAGACCGACTTGATTCTATAGTCTTTTTTAAGGAGTCAAGTTTCTGGGTCAGTTTCTCTTGCATCACGTTCAGCCTTCAATTCACTCATTATCCGATTAATCTCCTGTGCTTCTTTTATTGATGTGTCCTCGCGAAATCGCAACTCTGGTATATGTTTAAGCGGCAGAGCTTTTGTTATGCCGGCGCGCAGATCCTTCTCATGGCGGCGCAGTAACTTTAAGCTACCCTCCCGTAAACTCTCGTCTTTTTTTATGTGACTTACATAGACGGTGGCCTGACGCATATCAGGAGTTACATCAACCCTGGTTACAGAAAGCAGATCAAGCTGATGTTCGTCCGGGAGTTCGCTTCTGATAAGTTTACTTATTACTTCTATCAAATCCGATTCGATTTTTCGTTTTTGACGGTGAACCACGATTATCCCTCCTGGGGATCACAAAATTTCTTCGTTATACTCACGAATTTGAACGCCAGTTACTTCATCGCATTCAGCAAGGAGGCGTGTCTTTAGCCCTTGCAACTGTTTAATGGAGGAACTAACGGAAGCCAGGGAGAGAGTTACTAACCGATGATGATCCTGGTCACCTACTTCAGCGACAGCCAGGTTAAATTGTTGCCTGAGCCTGGTCACAAGGCCATGGATCAGGCGCCGCTTATCTTTAAGCGAAAAACTGCCCGGACAGTAAAGCTGTATTTCAGCGTGATATTGGTAACCATCCACTAAAGTTCAGGTGTTATCTCGCGAACCTGGTAAATTTCTAACAGGTCGCCCTCTTTAATGTCGTTAAACTTCTCCAGCCGGATACCACACTCGTAGCCTTCTGCCACCTCAGAGACGTCCTCTTTGAAACGTTTCAAAGAAATTATCGGGCCATCAAAAACGACTGCACCGTCACGGACAAGCCTGCAGGAGGCGCTGCGTTTTACCTCCCCTTCCCGGACGTAACAGCCTGCAACAGTACCAACCCCGGAAATGGTAAAAACCTCCCGCACCTCGGCAACCCCAATAACCTCTTCCTCCTCGTCCGGGGAAAGCATACCGGTCATGGCGTATTTGATATCCTCAATTGCCTCATAAATAACCCTATAGGTGTTAATCTCAATTCCCATTTCATTAGCCAGCCGCCGGGCGCGGCTACCGGGTCTGACGTTGAAGCCTACAATCATTCCTTCGGCGGCGTCGGCCAGTCTTACATCAGACTCATTAATTCCACCCACGCCCCCGTGGATAACATTAACTTCCACTTCTTCCGACTCAATATTCTCAAAAGAATCACGTAAAACCTCGACTCCCCCCTGGGTATCGGCCTTTACCACTATGTTG
>CAZMIT010000045.1:0-11978 GCA_964566495.1 uncultured bacterium
ATGAAAATTTTGAAATCTCGGCTGTTAGAGCTTAAAATAGAAGAGCAGAAGGAAGATATTAGTGAACTCCGGGGAGAAAAACAGTCGATTGAATGGGGCAGCCAGATACGCTCCTATGTAAACCATCCTTATCAGCAGGTTAAAGATCACCGGACCGGCTGTGAAGTAAGTAGTTTCGAGACAGTGCTGGACGGTGAAATAAACGAGTTTATCGAAGCATATCTCAGTTCGGAAGTGAATCAGTCATCAAATTAACAAGGTCATTTCGTTACGTAATTCTCGCAGTGCTTGTCTTTTTTGCGGCGGTGTTTACCGTACACCGCGTAGGTCTGGAGACATTTGGCCGTCAGCTTGATTTATATAATTTTGATCAGCCTGAGATTATGCGGTTGAAGACCGTTGGGGAACTTGAGGACAGCGGGAAAGTAGCGCTCTATAGAGGCGAAGAAATCAAGCGTTTATTTTTTGCCCATTTGCCCAAAAATCCACTTATGGTTGGTCAGGTTAAAAATCTTGAGATCGACCACGAAAAAACTTATATAATCACAACAGAACCATTTTATTTTCAACTGCTGGACCATTCAATCCCGGAGCTTGAAGTTTACGAGCACCCAAATCGTGGTTACCTGGATGGCAGCGCTCTGCCCAACGTGTACGTGCTTAAAACGCCGCTAACCCCAGGCACATTGCGTCAAAAACCGGTGCCCAGGGTTAAATATCCCGAGCAACCGACGGAAGCGAAATATCTCTACCTGAGAAATAGCTACGAGCTGGATATATTTCTGGAAGGGCCGCTGCCGGAGAAGCAGTTTGCCTTAATTTTACCCGAACCGGAGACGCCTTATCCCGATCGTTTTGTGAATCAGATAACCAGATTCTTAAACTATGGCGATGAGGTAGTAGAACTGGGGCCATCTGACCCGCTGGTTGATGGTGAAATTTATCTAACCGAGTATGATCTTGAACAGCGGAAAAGAAGCGGTGTGTTTGAGGGTTTCAACAGTAATTTTTATACAGTCGCCTATCTTCTGCTGGGTTTAACGGTCTGTTTTCTTGGGTTTTATAACCAGGGTAAAGTTATTCCCTGGGTTTTCATCGCCGTCCTGGCGGCCTTTGTGGCTCCTTTCTATCAGTTCCACCGGGTTCTACTGGGCTTATTAGCTGCGGCGATTTTGAAGCTGGGCTGGCTGCGCAAAAGCCGTTCTCTCATCTGGTATTTACTGGCCGGCATATTGACCTTTGGTTTGCTCTACGCTTCTTATTTGCTTGAACCGCTGGCCAGTATTGAACAGGTTATATACGGGCTTGTCCTGGGCGGAATTACTTTCTTTAAGTTTCCAGCCGGATGGCGCCGTCGCCGCCTAAATTTTGAAGATATAGCTTATGCTAGCGTTGTTTTACTTCTGTTTTTCTTTTTGTTTTATCCGTGGACCGGTGGCGCAGAATTTGAGCAGTTAGTGAGAGCGCTGGGCTTAATTTTCTTGCCGGTTGTGGGCTGGCTCTTTCCCCGCTGGGGGGTTAAGCGTCATCTGCTGCGATTGCTTGGGACGGCGGGCTGGTTGATACTTTTTAGCCAGGGAGTGGGAGTTCTATATCTATTTTTATTTGCTGCTGCGATTATCACCTGGGAAATTGAACTGCTCTACCTGAATCCGGAAGTAGTTGAACAGAGGTTTCTTTTATGACTATTAAAGATCTGCTTTTTCCAAAACTAAAGGTTACTGCGACGACGATGGTCGTGCTTGTGCTGATAGTTCTGCCGCTCCGGGCTGAAGACATATATTTGCGGCGTGAAAATGGAATAGTAAAACTAACTGAAGAACCCGAGCGAGACGATTTTGCATTTTTAAGGCAATCTGATCAACCGGAGGAGCAGGACCTCCCCGGCCTAAATGAACTGGAGGATATAATCGAGGAAAACGCCGACCGTTTTGATTTGCCGGAAATACTTATCTATTCCGTAATTATGATGGAATCCGGTGGAGACAGCTCGGCTTTGAGCGAGGCTGGAGCCCAGGGGCTAATGCAGTTGATGCCGCGAACGGCAGAGTCATTGGGAGTCAAGGACGTCTGGGAACCGGCGGAAAACATTCGCGGTGGCAGCAAGTATTTGAGCCGGATGCTGGCCCGCTACGACGGTGATTTAGACCTGGCTTTAGCAGCTTACAACGCCGGCCCCGGGGCAGTGGATGAGCACGACGGCATTCCACCTTTCCCGGAGACACAACATTTTGTTGAAGCCACCCGTAATTCTTTTGAAGATTTGCGTCGTGATCAGGATAAAATTTTTGTCTATCGTGATTCGCGGGGAATAATAAATATAACCAACATCAAGTAAGTGCCGTTAAAACCTCATTTGATTTTCCATCAGAAAATGATTACAGCTACAGGGTGATTTATACAACTATGCCTAATTATGATTACGACAGTATAGAAAGAAAGTGGCAAAAAAATTGGTCAGAAAAACGTAAATATGAAGTTGAGGGTCGGGCTGCCAATCCATTCTATGTGCTGGTAATGTACCCTTATCCGTCCGGACGCATTCATATGGGTCATGTTCGGAACTATACGATTGGTGATGCCATTGCCCGTTTCCGGCGCAAACAGGGCTATGACGTTCTGCATCCGATGGGCTGGGACGCCTTTGGATTACCGGCTGAAAACGCTGCAATTGAGCGGGACGCAGACCCCGGCGAGTGGACTTATGACAACATTGATGAGATGAAGGAACAGCTCACCCGGCTTGGCTTCTCCTACTGCTGGGAACGTGAAATTACAACCTGTTCTCCCGACTACTACCGCTGGAATCAGAAGATATTTCTCGAAATGCTGGAAGAAGATTTGGCCTATAGAGACACTACTACTGTCAATTGGTGCCCCGAGTGTGGGACTGTTCTTGCGAATGAGCAGGTTCACGATGACCTTTGCTGGCGCTGTGACAGTGTGGTGGAAGAAAAGGAACAGCACGGCTGGTTTCTAAAAACAACTGACTACGCCGAGCAGTTGCTGGAAGACATGGAGCAGCTTGATGGCTGGCCGGACAGGGTGTTAGAGATGCAGCGCAACTGGATTGGTCGTTCGCCGGGTGCCCGGGTCGAGTTTGAACTGCCGGAGTCAGAGGAGCAGCTAACTGTGTTCACCACCCGGGCCGACACGCTTTACGGTGCGACGTTTATGGCCCTGTCGCCTCAGCATCGCCTGGCCCGTGAGCTGGCTCAAGGAACTGATCAGGAACAAGCGGTTGAACAGTTTTTTGAGCGCTGGGAAGCAGGCGAAGAGATGTCCACGGGGGACGGTGTATTTTCCGGCCGCTATGCCGTGAATCCGATAAACGGTGAGCAGATACCGATCTATATTGCTGATTACGTTCTGATCGAATATGGCACCGGAGCAATTATGGCTGTGCCCGCCCACGATGAGCGTGACTTTGAGTTTGCTCGCTGTAATGAAATAGCGATCCGACCGGTTATATCGCCGGACGGGAAAAAACCGCAACTGCCGCTTGAGGAGGCCTACACCGGTGAGGGAGAGCTGATCAATTCAGGGACCCACAGCGGCTTGGATTCCGAAACTGCGCGAGCTAAAATTGCCAACTGGTTAGAGGAGCGTAATCTGGGCGAAGCGACCGTCAGCTATCGACTGCGTGACTGGGGAATCAGCCGGCAGCGTTACTGGGGGACGCCAATTCCGATAGTTTATTGTGAGGATTGTGGAGTTGTTCCTGTCCCGGACGAACAATTGCCGGTAGAGCTGCCCGAAGATGTGGAGTTTTCCCACGGGAAAAACATTCTTGAGTCGAGCGATGAGTTTGTTGAACAGCAGTGTCCCGACTGTGGTCGTTCGGCGCGCCGTGAAACTGATACTATGGATACTTTTATCGACAGCTCTTGGTATTATGCACGTTATTGTTCACCGGAAGAGACGAGCCAGCCATTTGATAGCGAGCTGGCCAACAACTGGGTGCCGGTTGATCAGTATATCGGTGGTATAGAGCATGCCTGCATGCATTTGCTATATGCACGCTTTTTTCACAAGGTAATGCGAGATTTTGGCTGGCTGGAGAGTGACGAGCCGTTTACCCGTCTGCTTACCCAGGGGATGGTTCTGCTGGACGGCGAGAAGATGTCAAAGAGCAAGGGGAATGTTGTTGATCCGGAGGAAATGCAGGATGAATACGGCGCCGATACAGTGCGCCTTTTTACCCTTTTTGCAGCGCCACCGGAGAAGGATCTTGACTGGGACGAAGAAGGAGTCCAGGGAGCGCATAGATTTTTAAAACGGCTCTGGAATTTCATGCAGGACAATAAAGAGCAGTTAAGCGTAGAAACGATCAGGCCCCCGGAGGAACAAGAGCTTACAGAGGAAGAGGAAAAAGAGCTCTTCCGAAAGACACACGAAACGATTGGTCGGGTTACTGAAGACCTGGAGCGGTCTTATCAGTTTAACACCGCTATTGCCGCCTGCATGGAACTTTATAACTCGCTGCAGGATAATTTTACTCCTCAAGTAGGGCCCTGGAGTTATGCTATCCTGCTGGATCTCCTCTATCCGATTGCCCCCCATTTCTGCAACGAGGTGGCCGAGCGTCTCGGGCACTTGGAGCTGCCTGGTGAACGGGGCTGGCCGGAGTGGTCGGAGGAGGCGGCGACCGCGGATGAAATTGAAGTAGTTATCCAGGTGAACGGCAAGGTTCGCGATCGGATGAGCGTCCCGGCGGGCTGCCCGGGTGAGCTGATGGAAGAGCAAGCACTGGAGAGCTCCCGGGTTCAGGAATATCTCGACGGTTCAGAACCGAAAAAATTAATTGTCGTGCCGGATAAACTGGTCAACGTGGTTGTCTAACCTTGGAACTTGGTATTGTCGGCCTCCCCAACGTCGGAAAATCAACTCTTTTCAACGCTTTAACAGAAAACCAGGTTGCGGCAGAAAACTATCCCTTTTGCACGGTCGACCCTAACGTCGGGGTAGTGCAGGTCCCCGACGAACGGCTTGACGATATTGCCGGCTGGGTCGAAAGCGAGACAGTTACTCCGGCTTCAATCAGGTTTCTTGACGTTGCCGGGCTGGTGCGAGACGCCAGCGAGGGGGAAGGTCTGGGCAATCAGTTTCTCAGTCAAATACGCGGGGTGGATGCGGTCTGTCACGTGCTGCGCTTTTTTGAGGATAACAACGTCAGTCACGTCGAGGGGGGGGTTGATCCGCAGCGAGATCTGGAAATAGTTGAAACTGAGTTTGCGCTGGCTGATCTGGAGGTGGTCTCGCGTCGGCTGGATAAATTGGAAAAGGATTCGCGGCTGGCGGGGGACGATGTAAAATCGGAAGTAAACTTGTTGAAGAAACTTGAAGAACGGTTGGCTGCCGGGGAGCGACTGTCGGCTGATTTTTTCCCCGAGGGGAGTCAGTCATTGTTAGAAGAGTTATCTCTGCTAACACTGAAACCGGTGCTTTACGTGTTGAACGTCGATGAAGGGATTTTTGAGGAGCGCCAGTCGAATTCGGAATACAGGCGGGTAACGGAATATATTGAGGAGGAATCGGGGAACGATTACGTAACCATCTGCGCCGAACTTGAGGCCGAGATGTTAGGTATGAATTGGGAGGACAAGCAGTTGTTCCTGGAAGATCTTGGTCTGGAAGAAACAGGGTTACAGCGGTTAGTCAAGAAGGCCCATAAGTTGCTGAACCTGATTACTTTTTTCACCTATAACGAGAATGAATTAAGGGCTTGGTCTCTACCGCAGGGTTCAACCGCTCCGCAGGCGGCGGGTAAAGTGCACTCCGACTTTGAGAAGGGCTTTATAAGCGCCGAGACGATCAATTATCATAAGTTTAAGCGCTACCGTTCCTGGCCAGAGGCGACCGCTGATGGAGCTGTGAGGACAGTTGGCAAGGATTACGTGGTGCGCGACGGAGACATCCTACTCTTTCGTTTCAACCTGTAAGGAGGTAGAAGATGAGTTACCCACGTCTAATCGGGATAGTAAAGTTGAAGCGTTGGATGATCGAAGAACAGGGTTTCGCCAGTCCGCCGTTTGTGTTTGACTTTGATATAAGCTGGCCTCGCCCGACTGTCAGTAATTCAAGACGCGAGTTAATAGTTGGAGAGGAGGCAGGTCAGGAGGTAGACTGGAGCGGTCGTTCCTTCAGGGAAAAACTAATATTCAAAGAAATTCTGGAAGGACCTATTTCACTGGGAGTGAGCGTTTACCCGGCGGATATAGGGGTGGCGGAAAAATTAAGTGATCTCGTCAGCCGGCTGGGGGCGGAGATGGCGTCAAACTTTATAAACCTCAGATTTTCCACCTTAAATAGAATAGCTGACATAGTTCAGGAGACGGGAGTGGGGGGGTTTGTGGAAAGCCTTGAGAAGAGTATTGCAGCCGGCTCGACCCGGCTTGAGTTGGAAGCGCCGCGTGGGAAATTTGATTTGCGTCTTCCCCTGAGAGCGCCGGAGAATATTGAAAATCCAGCTCCGGAGAGAAGACGGGTGCGGGAGAAGGAACCAGATCTATTGAAGCAACCGGGAGAAGAGAACGGTTTTGTCGAATTAGAGATAGAGCTGATGGATCGATAAACTGTAATTATACCCGTTGTTATTCAGGATATTTTGATTCATTTGAATTTTTGGGTTGTCCCTTGCCGTCATTGCCCAACTTGATTGGGCAATCCAGTGACTTTGACCTTGATCTTGATGTTGAACTACCGATTACCGATCACTGAACTTCCGCTGGATTCTCGCTTTCGCGGGAATGACAACCGAAAAACGGATAAAAGAGCGGTCACAGTTTAGACTGTGACTGAACAGTAGGTTATGGGAAAAATTCAGATAGGAAGTGAAACGATGAAAATTGGAGAATACAGCGAACAGGCAAAAGAAACGGCCGTCTATCCGGACAAGGGAGAGGGGAACTTTGTCTATCCGGCGCTTGGCCTGGCCGGTGAGGCGGGAGAGGTGGCCGAAAAGGTTAAAAAGATACTGCGCGATGACGGGGGGGAGTTAGGGGAAACTAAAAAGAAACAACTAAGCGACGAGCTGGGCGATGTGCTCTGGTATTGGGCAACACTCTGCCGGGAGCTGGACCTGGACCCGGCAGAGGTGGCCCGCCAAAACGTAGCGAAGTTAAATGATCGCGCCGAAAGAGGCTGCCTTGGGGGAAGCGGAGATCGACGCTAATAATTTTCCGGCTCTTTTCCAGAAAAAGACCGGGTTAACCGGCGGGAGATTAACTTTCAAAAGTACCGGCGCGACGGTTACGTTTCCGGTAAAGATGATCGAGTAGTGAAATAGGATTGCGGAAACGCGCTCCAATAATCATAGCCGCAATTATGTAAGGTTTGTAGCGAGCCTCGTAGTAGGTGTCGATGCGTGCCTGTTCAAACACTTCTTCAGTAACCTCGCCCTGCTCACAGGACACGCCTGAGATATCAGCCGGCAGGCAGTGCATGTAAAGAGCGTCGCCGTCCCGAGTCAAATCCATCTTATCCCGGTCGCATACCCAATCAGTATGCTGCTTGTTACGCTTCAGGCACTGCTGTTCAAGATCTTCCAGACCTGTTTTGTTGTCTTCTTGCAGCAGCTTGGTCTTCTCCTGCATCACACTGTAGGGGGCCCAGCTCTTCGGGTAAACAACGTCAGCGTTTTCAAAAGCTGCTTCCATTGAGTTCGACTGTTCAAAACTGCCGCCGCTCTCCCTGGCGTATTGGTTGGCCTTGTTAATAGTATCGTCCATCAGGTCGTAGCCTTCCGGGTGAGCGAGGTGAACGTCCATGCCAAATCGACTCATCAGGGTGATGATACCCTGGGGCACGGATAGCGGTTTTCCGTAGCTGGGAGAGTAAGCCCAGGTCATAGCAATTTTTTTACCTTTTAAATCCTCTAACCGTCCACCGCAGTAGCGTTTTAAATGCAACAGGTCAGTGAGTGTTTGAGTCGGATGGTCGACGTCACACTGCAGATTAACGATAGCCGGTCGATGGCCGAGGACCCCCTTTTCAAAACCTTCATCCAGGGCCTCACCGACGTCTTGCATATACTGGTGCCCCTGGCCGATAAATTTGTCATGGCGGATGCCAATAACCTCACTCAAAAAAGAGATCATGTTGGAGGTCTCGCGCAGCGTCTCACCGTGCGAAACCTGGGTTTTTGTCTCATCGAATTCGTTCAGGGTCAGGCCCAGCAAATTGGCGGCCGAGGCAAAAGAAAAGCGTGTGCGTGTCGACTTGTCCTTAAAAATAGAAATCGCCAGGCCGGTTTGAAAAAAGCGAGTTGAAATATTGTTCCGATATAGTGTCCTGAGGAGTTGAGCTAATTTAATTGTTGCCTTGATCTCCTCCTCTGTCTTGTCAGTGGTAAGTAAAAAGTCATTGCGATAGGTGTCAAAGTCCAAGTTACGTAGTAAGTTCAGTTCGTCAAGAAAACTTTGCATCTTCACTACAATCTCCTCCTGTTAAGTAGTTGTTAATTTTAGTCAATAGTTTTTGTGTATTTTTGCGGAAAATGTGCATACCAGGCAGCCGCCTTAATCAGATCATCCACTGCCACCTGTTCATTTACCGTGTGGGCATAAACTTCATTGGCGGGACCAAAACCAATAGTGGGGACGTCAAACATTCCCATCGTGGCGACCCCATTTGTTGAGAAGGTCCACTTGTCGACCTGGGGCTGCTCAGAAAAGACGTCGCGATAGGTCTGGATTGCCTTCTCACATAATTCGTGATTTTCTGGCAAAACCCAGACGGGATAATATTTTTCCGTCGGATAGCGAAAGCCGGTGTAACTTGGCGTATCGTAGTTGAGGATTTCCACCTCAACCTTATCCGTATCAACTCCGGCCTTTTCGATAGTTTCGCGAACCTCTTCAACGGCTGATTCCTTTGTTTCTCCAGCGGTCAGCCGGCGATCGAGATGAATGTAGGCCTCGTCGGGAACGGCGCAGAGCGAGGGGGTCTCACAGTCGATGTAACTAACGGTGACCGTTCCTTTTCCGAGAAAATCATCAACGCGCAGCCGTTCGTTTAATTTTTCTATTTCTCCAACTATTTTAGCTATCCTGTAGATAGCGTTCTCGCCACGCTCGGGGGCGGAACCGTGACAGGAAATCCCGCTGGCGCGCAGGCCAATCTCCATTCGACCGCGCTGACCACGGTATATATTCAAGTTGGTAGGTTCGGTTATTATCACGCAATCGGGCTCCATTTCAGTCTCATTCAATATGTATTGCCAGGGGAGACCGTCACAGTCCTCCTCCTGGACGCTGCCGACAATATAAAGCGTGTAGTCGTCACGGAGGTCAAGTTCGTTGATAACCCGACCGGCGTAAACCATAGAAGCCATGCCGGCCAGCTGATCGGTCGCGCCGCGCCCGTAAATCACCCCGTCTTCAAACTTACCTTCAAAAGGGTCCCACTCCCACTCGTCGAGGCTGCCGGTGTCCACGGTATCGATATGAGCGTCCATAGCAATGGTGGTCGAACCTTCGCCAATTTTACCAATGACGTTGCCCATCTTATCGGTCTTCACCTCGTCGAAGTCAAAACTGTTCATTTCAACAGCAATTCTCTCTACGACTTCTTTTTCTTCGCAACTGATACCAGGGATTCTGATTAGATCTCTCATAAATTGTATCAATTCGTCTTCGTATTCGTTTAGTCTGTCAAAAATTTGATCAGTTGTTGTCATTGTAAAAACTCCTTTTTGTAAAAATATATATTGATCGAGCCCGCCAATAAGTACAGCAGCTCGTCCTGCAGTAAATGAAAAGAAAAATTTAAATTAAGAGTAACTCGACTCAGGGGAGCAGTTTATCCAGTGGATAATCGACCCGCTGTTCGGGGAACTGAAGCACGTGGCGCGTACTTTTCGCCGGGAAAACATCGTTGCTGAGTCCCATCCTTAGAATAGACTGTTTGGTCAACGGATCAATCGGACAGTTCGGCCGCGGTTCAACAATTATTTGTGAGCTGTCAAAATAATCAACTCTGATAATAGGGGCCCGGCGTACCTCAAGAGTGCGCATGGCCATAGCCCGGTGGTGACCGTCGAGTATCACGTTGAAATCCTCGTCAACCAGTATTGGATAGTCGACATAACCCATTTCTCGGATCTGCTTGACAATCTCGTCACGTCGCTCCGGATAGGTTTGTTCGTGCTCGCGCAAGTGATGGGGGCTAACCAGCTCCACCTCGTGCGCAAGATCGGAAAGATCTATTCTGGCTAATTCCAAATTCATCTCCTCGTAGATTTAATGATAATTGCGGGCCCCACGGATGCGGGGCCCGCAGTTTTCTTCTATGGTAGTCGCAGGACTACGTTAAAGCAAGCCGACGCGGTCATTAAACTCCTTGATCAGTTCGTCGACATCGTCGCTCTGCTGGTGAATTTCATCCCAATATTCGGGCCAGCGGTCCCACTGTTCATCCAGGTCGTCGGCATTGAGGCCCTGCTGCTCAATCCAGGTGAAATACTTGAGGTTATGTATGCGTCGTTTTTCCTCGTGCTTGAGGTCTAACACAAATTCAGTATCCTGACCGAGCACACTGCGCTCAAAGTCCTGTTCGGCGTCAGTCTGTTCGTAGCCGGGATTGGCTTCGCGCATCTCCTCGAGTCTGGAACCGTAGAGCTGCATGGAGTCGGTCCAGACAGTGACCAGGGCATCATTCTCGGAGAGTTCGTACTTCTTGGCATATTTGATGCAGCCAAGGACGTTAGCAATGCTGGAGATCCCCATTAAGTCCAGGTTGTCAACTACTTCGGAATCTACCCCCTGATTCCTGAGGTAGTCATGTCCCGCCGGTTCGTTGAAGAAACGGACCAGGTCCATGCAGTCGTTGTCGTCAATGCCAACTACTGCATCAGTGCTGCGGACGTTGTGAATCCAGGGCACGTGTTTGTCGCCAATACCCTCGATACGGTGGGCACCGTATCCGTTCTCGAGCAGTGTCGGGCACTGAAGCGCTTCGCCAACGGCAAGCTTGCTGCCCGGGAACTCGTCCTTCATGCGCTCACCGCTGCCCAGTGTCCCGGAAGACCCGGAGGTGAGCACGGTAGCCGCCAGGCGCTGACCGTCTTCCAACTCAGCCTCCAGAACGTCTTTCATAGCTCCCCCGGTAACTTCGTAATGCCAGAGGTTATTACCAAATTCTTCAAACTGGTTGAAGATAACGATACGATCGCTGTATTCGGGGTCTTCACGCAACTCCCAGCATTTGTCAAAAATTTCCTTGATGTTAGCTTCGCCGCCGGGCGTGGTGAATGTTTCGCCGGCTACTTTTTCCAGCCACTCAAAACGTTCCTGGCTCATCTCTTCGGGTAAGATAGCAATCGAGTCGCAGGCCAGGAGGGCAGAGTTATAGGCGCCGCCGCGACAGTAGTTACCGGTTGAAGGCCAGACAGCCATCTCGTTCACAGGGTCAAACTGACCGGTCGTTAGTCGCGGGGCCAGACAGCCAAAAGTGGCTCCAACCTTGTGGGCGCCGGTCGGAAACCACTTGCCAACCAGACAGAATATCCGGGCGTCAACACCGGTCAGATCGGAAGGCAGTTCAACGTAGTTGATGCCGTCGTAAAGCCCACCTTCTTCAACCGGTTCGTTCTGCCAGGTAATACGAAATAGGTTTCGGGGATGAACATCCCAGAGCCCGATATCTTTTAGCTCCTCCTTGACCTTGCCCGGGATTAACTCCGGGTTTTTCATCTGCTCAAAAGTGGGGATGATGATATCGCGCTCACGGGCGACTTCCACCGTCTTCTCAAGTTGCTGTTCATTAACGCTAAGGTCGATCATTGTTGATCATATCTCCTTTCAATAAATTAGGGGGTGTTAGGAAAGTCGTAAGTTGACTGGGAATTGAATTCCAGGCGTCCACTGAGGGGGGGCGCTCTACCCTTTTGTTAAGACTGGATATAGAAGATAGCCCGAAAGATAACCTTTGTCAAGAGAATTCTTGACCTTTTCTACATAATTATATTCGGTTCAATT
>CAZMIT010000046.1:0-1396 GCA_964566495.1 uncultured bacterium
GTTCAGGTATGTGGCCGGGCCGGTCGCGATAAGCCCGACGCTTCCGTCCTGATTCAAACATATAATCCCCGTCATTACGCCGTTCAACTGGGGGCACGGGCTGATTATGAAAATTTTGTTACAAGGGAGCTCAACCAGCGCCAGCCGCTCGCTTATCCGCCTTTTTCGCGTTTGATAGATTTTGTTGCTACCGGTCCTTGTGAAGAAGATGTGATTTCTACGCTCGAGCAGTTACTCGAACAACTTCCGGAAGGAGATTACGAGGTTCTCGGTCCTGCCCCCTGCGGGCTACAGAAAATTAAGGGGCGTCACCGCTGGCACCTGCTTCTGCGCGGTAACTTTTCAGGCGGCTGGCGCCGGCGCACGCGAGAATTAATCGGCGGCCAGCTCGATTATCCGGCCGAGGTTCGCCTCATTCCCAACGTTGATCCCGCCGATGTACTATGAAGAGGTGAAAAATTATTAATCAGAGCAAAAAAGAGGAGACATTGGGACTTTCCGCACTCGTGGTCAGCCTTGGTACCCTTGCCAGCCGGGTGCTTGGCCTGATCCGCGACATCAGTATCGCCTATTTTTTTGGTGCCGCCTGGGTCTCCGACGTTTTTTTTGCCGCCTATCGTATTCCGTCATTATTTCGTAAGCTGCTCGCCGAAGGAGCGCTCTCTTCTGCCGTTGTGCCTGTTTACACCAGCCTGGAAGACAGCGATCCTGAAAAAGCCGCCCGTCTTGTTCGTGCCGCCTTCACATGGGTTTTAATACTGGTTGGTGGTTTCGTCTTATTCGGGATGATATTCTCCCGCTACTTTGTTATGGTCGCCGCCCCCGGATTTATCGGTCAGTGGTATTTTCCCCTGACGGTATCGCTGACTCGCGTAATGTTTCCTTTTCTTCTCCTTATGAGTCTTGCGTCCGTTGTTATGGGGGTTCTTCACGCGCATAAGAAGTTTGCCGTGCCCGCGTTTGCCCCCTGTTTTTTCAACCTGTCCCTCATTGCCTCGATATTTTTACTTGCTCCCCGGCTTGGTCTTGAACCCGAACAACAAATCTGGGCGCTGGCCGTCGGTGTTCTTGTTGGCGGTCTGCTTCAATTTCTGGTTCAGTGGCTGCGGTTGCGCGGCCTTGGAATTCAGCTCGGCTGGCTGCCTGACTGGCGGCTGGAAGGACTTACCCGACTGCTCAAGCTAATGGGCCCCATGGCCTTTGGTCTCGCTATCATGCAGCTCATTGTTCTCGTTGATACCATTGTTGCTTCTTATCTTGTCGAAGGTAGTATTTCCCACCTTTACTACTCCAACCGCCTATTTCAGTTTCCCTTCGCTCTAATTGGTGTTGCCGTTGGCACTGTTGTGTTGCCCACTTCCTCACAGCAGGTTGTTAAAGAAAATGGAGAAGAGGT
>CAZMIT010000046.1:1496-10648 GCA_964566495.1 uncultured bacterium
TTTGCGCTTCTGCAGCGGCTACTGCCCCGTTTTCTTGAATACCGCGTTAGTGCTTTAACACTGGCCGGCAGCGTTGCCGTCTGGCTCCAGGTGTTTTTTCTGCGCACCTGGCTGGGTCGCTATTTACCTGCTGAACTTACCTTTCCCTGGCGTCAGTTTGGAAAACATCTTTTTCTGGCGCTGCTGATGTCGGTCGCTCTATTTCCAGTTCTTTACCTGCCGCTCGACGAATTTACCACTGTCGCCACAGGCGTAGTTGTTGGAGCTCTTGTATATTTTGCCCTTGCCCATCTGCTGGGCGAAACCTATCCGGCCCGTATTCTCACCCGCCTGAAAAATAAACTAACTCCCGGCTAACCCGGAACTTTCTGACTGTCGGGAGATAGCTTGGCCCCGAGGTGCTGAGTATTAAAAAAAACTACCCTTGTATAAACCCTTATGGCGAATGAGTTTTTGCGTTAAAAATTACCTGTGAATACGAGAACGGAAGTAGACCTACCTGCAGATCATTTTTTATTCTCCCTGTTAGAGTTTTAGCGGTTACATTTAAACATGCTCTCTGGTAGAATTTAGTAAATTAGACTGTTGTATTGGAACTGATTTTAAGGAGCGGAGGATATTAAATGATAGAGCTACTCGAAGAGTTTAAACGGCTAAAGGTGGCTGTCGCGGGGGATCTGATACTGGACAAATACATCTGGGGGGATGTCTCACGAATTAGCCCCGAGGCACCGGTTCCCGTGGTTCGTGCCCGGGAGAAAAGCGACAAGCTTGGCGGGGCGGGGAACACCGCCCAGGTTGTGCGGGCGCTGGAGTCAAGCGTCTGTCTGTTTGGCCGCCTGGGGACAGATGCCGGCGCTCGAAAATTTGAGCAGTTGTTGAGCGAAAATTCCGTGGAACTGCGGCAATTGCCCAATCATAATGACCTGCCGACTACGGTTAAAACACGTGTCATTGCCGGTGGCCAGCACGTTGTTCGCATTGACGAGGAGGATAGGACGCCGGTAAAAAAGGCGCAGTTAGAAAAAATAAAGGCGGAGCTGGTCGAACAGCTATCTACTCATGACGCGCTGCTGATCTCCGATTACGGTAAAGGGGTTTTTTCACCCCATACCCTGCCAGGTTGGATCGAGCTGGCCGCTGAAGCAGATTTGCCCGTTGTGGTTGATCCCTATACGGAACATTTTCCCAATTACCGGGGAGCGACAATTATGACCCCCAACGAAGAGGAGTTTCTCGCCGGCATGCAGGTGCGTGAGAGTCAGGACTACGAACTCGTCCGGCTGGCTGAAGAGGCAATAAATAGCTATGACCTGGCGGCCTTGCTTGTCACGCGGGGTGAGAAGGGGATGACCCTTTTTGATGCTGCCGGCGGCAGCCGGCATCTCGAGACGGAGGCACGCGAGGTGTATGACGTCACCGGGGCCGGTGATACGGTTGCCGGGGTCGTCTGCCTGGGCGAGGCCCTGGGAGCGGATCGGGAACAGGTTATCAAGCTGGCCAATGTTGCTGCTGGCCTGGTGGTTGGCCGGATGGGCACGGTGTCGGTCAGTGCCTCGGAAATAAAGGAGGCGTTGGATTAATGTCTCTACTAACAGCGGCTGAAGCGGCAGAAAAACGAAATAAAAAGCGGCAGGAAGGCGAGACAGTAGTATTTACAAACGGCTGTTTTGATCTTTTGCACAGCGGTCATCTCCATTTGTTTCAGCAGGCCCGTCAACAGGGAGATTATTTAGTGGTCGGATTAAATAGCGATGAGTCCGTCCAGCGCCTCAAGGGAAAATCACGACCTCTGCAGCCGGCAGAAGAACGAGCTGAGCTTATTGATGCGCTGGAACCGGTTGACGACGTCGTAATATTTTCGGAGGATACACCGCTGCAGTTGCTTGAAAAGCTGTGTCCGGACGTGCTGGTAAAGGGAGCTGATTACAAAAAATCAGAGATAGTGGGAGCGGAGCTGGTCGAATCCGAAGGCGGCCGGGTGCACCGGGGGAAGCTGAAAGCCGGGCGGGGCACGAGCGAACTAATTGCCCGGGTTCTGCAGGCTCACGGGTGGACTACCGATGACGGCTAAGGATGAAGTGCTGGCAGTAATACCGGCCCGTTACGGTTCAACACGGTTTCCGGGCAAACCCCTTGCTAAAATTAAGGGACGGCCAATGATTCACTGGGTGGTGGAAGCGGCAGCCTCCGCTGAGGAAATTGATACGGTTGTAGTTGCTACCGATGACAGGCGAATCTACGATGCGGTTGAACCGACTACCGCTGAGCCGGTGATGACCTCTTCGGAGCATAGTTCGGGTAGTGACCGCGTCGCAGAGGTGGCCAAAAAATACGAGAGCGCCGAGATAATTTTAAACGTCCAGGGCGACGAACCGCTGATTGAAAGCAGCGTGCTTGACCGGGGCGTTCGGGCACTCCGTGATAGCGAAGCCGGGGTGGCTACCTATAAAGCTCCCTGTCCGGCTGCCGATGTTGAAAACCCGGACGTGGTAAAAGTGGTCTGTCGAGCCGACGGTCGGGCCTTATATTTTAGCCGTTCAACTATCCCCCATCAGCGTGGCTGTACACCAGAATATCTGCAGCACGTCGGCATTTATCTCTACCGGCGAGCTCCCCTGCTGGAGTTTGTAAAAACCGAGCCCTCGTCGCTTGAGCGGGCCGAAGAACTGGAGCAGCTGCGACTGCTGGAGAACGGTCACGACATTCTCACTGTTCCACTATCTGAGGCCACTGTTGGTGTTGACCGGCCCGAGGACATCCCGCTGGTGGAAGAACGCCTCTGAGGCCGCCGGCGGGGCAAAGCATCCAAAAAAATTTAAACCACTCATTACGTCAAAATACTTTGAGGTAATTGTTTAGGCCCCCAGTGTCGCTGTGGACTTGACCCAACGTTCGTCATTGCGGGCCCCGACTCGCATTCTCGCAACAAGTTAAAATTCAAGATGGATTCCGGGTCGCGCTCCCCCGGATCAAGTCCGGGGTCGCTTGCCCGGAATGACGGGCTATGGGACATTTTGTTAGGACCAAGCTAAACAAGTACACTTTGACGTAATGAGAGAAGTTGAAGTTAATTAAAGAAAAGTAGGTTAAAAGTATGACCCCCAATGGCTTTAAGCGAAACCTATTTCCCTTCGAAATAGACGAGGTGCCACAGTCGAGCGTTGAAGTGGCCGTGGTTGGTTCTGGCGTGGCTGGTCTGCAGGCGGCGCTGCATCTGGCCGAAAAATACGCCGTCCGGGTTTATACTAAGGGGGAGGCCCGGGACTCGAACACCTGGCGTGCCCAGGGGGGAATCGCAGCTGCCCTTGGGGAGGAAGACACCCCGGGAGAGCACCTTGAGGATACGCTCCAGGCAGGTGCCGGGTTGTGTGAACGGGAAGCTGTTAAAAATCTGGTTGAAGAGGGGCCGGAGGTTGTGAAAGAGATAATTGTCTCCAGCAGCGCTTTCAACCGCGAAAACGGCCAACTGTCCCTGGGGCGGGAGGGGGGCCACAGCCGGGACCGGGTGGTCCATGCCCGCGGCGACGCCACCGGCCAGGAGATCGAGAGCGTGCTACTGCGCAAAGCCCGCAACCACGCTCGAATAACTCTGGAGGCGGATCTGCCGCTGGTTGATTTATTGTCTGAAGAAGAAATAGTGAAAGGATTAGTTTTTTTGCGTGGGGGGCAGCCGGAAGTAGTTCGGGCGCGCGGGGTTGTCATAGCCACAGGCGGTCTGGGACAAATTTACAGGGAGACAACAAACCATCCGGTAGTTACCGGAGACGGCATGGCAGCGGCGCTGCGGGCCGGGTTAAAGCTACGCGACCTTGAGTTTGTGCAGTTTCACCCGACCGTACTTTATCTTGCCGGGGCGCCTCGCTTTCTACTTACCGAGGCTCTGCGGGGCGAGGGCGCAAAAATTCGTGACATAAACGGCGACCGTTTCTTAGAGTCCGTCCACCCGGAGGCGGAGCTGGCGCCGCGCGACGTTGTCAGCCGGGGTATCCTGGAACGAATGATTGAGAGTGATTCTCCTTACGTTTTCCTGGACGTTACTCACATGTCCAGAGCGGCGTTACAGGAGCGGTTTCCAACCGTTACTGAGACCTGTGGTCGTTACGGGTTGGAAATAAGTTCTGAATATATACCAATTCGGCCCTGTGCTCATTACAGCATGGGAGGGGTGCGGGCTACAATTTCAGGGGAAAGTGAGCTTACTAATCTATTTT
Source organism: uncultured bacterium (assembly GCA_964566495.1). GTDB lineage: Bacteria > T1Sed10-126 > T1Sed10-126 > T1Sed10-126 > T1Sed10-126 > T1Sed10-126. Next base: position 5,711 of record CAZMIT010000046.1, read on the forward strand.
TCGTTGGTGAAGTAGCTTCTACGGGAGTTCACGGAGCAAACCGGTTGGCCTCAAACTCACTGCTGGAGGGATTGGTTGCCGGCCGCCGGGTGGGGAGGGTTGTCCGCGAAAGTGGATTGCCAGAACTGCAGAGGTTAAAATCGTCCGTCGAAGGGAGATGTCAGCAAAAAAGCGAGAAAATAGATTTTGCCGACCTGCGAAAGTCGCTTCAGAGCCTGCTCTGGCGTAACGTGGGGATAATCAGAACGGCGGCGAAGCTGCGTTACGCTCGCGGTGAAATTGAGCGCTGGTTAGAACTGGTCACGGGAACCGCGATCCGTTCACGCGCAGCTGTGGAAACAGTCAATATGCTGCAGCTCGGCCGCTGTCTGGTGGAAACTGCTCTGCAGCGGGAGGAGAGCCGGGGGGCACATTACCGCAGCGACTTTCCTGAACCTGATTCCGGTAAGCCCCGACATTCCCTGGTTTCGCTTGTTGCGGATTCTGGGGAGCTCATAGTTGACTGGGAGGCCAGGGGAGAGTAGTCAAAGGACTTTACTGAGTTCTTTCGCAAGTCGGATGGCGTTGTCGAAATTGCGTAGACCCATGAAGCTGACGTTCACACCATTAAGCGGCTGGTTGTTCATTTGTGCCGTCTTCTTCTGTATCGCATCTAGGATGGAGACGGCGTGATCTATCGAGGCCTCCACGGGGTCACTGCTGGAGAGAATTTTTTCTTCCACCGTCTCCGGTATCTCAACGCCCAACCAGCGCATGAAGTTGACGTCTTTCTGTTCGGCAATAGGAGCGAAGCTCCAGAAAAAGGCGGGTGCGTCAAGATCTTGTTGACTCAACTCTTCATCGAGGTCATCGAGCAATTTTACCGGTGACTCTTTTTCGCAGATGATCTGAGTTGAGAAGAAATCCGCGCCCGCTTTGATCTTATAGGAGATGCGCTGAGGTTCGTCTAACGTTTCCAACCGTCGTGTGGGAATTGAAATATTTCCCACCAGGTAGTCAGTTGCCCTCTCGAAGTTATCGGTAGCCGTTGTTTGACCCCGGTTGAGCCTGTTGCGAATCAGCTTGTTTCCCTCCGGTACTGAAAGGCCATTGTAGGCATCAGCCTCCTGTTCGCCGCCAACTACGACTATATTTCTGATATCATAGTCATGAGCCGTTTCGAGCAGCCATTTTTCTTGCTCCGTCGGTCGAGCGTGAACTATGACGCGGCAAATAACGTATTCGTAAGCGTTAGAATCCAATAAATTTTGGAGTCTGCCTGCATACTTACGCGGCGAGAGCCGAGGTTTGAAGTCACTTTTTCTTTCACCCTTTTCGCTTTTGGCGGACTCCTCTCGGATCTCCGGCAAATTAAAACCGTCCGGGTCAACCTGCTCAGTTAGCTTCAGTAGATTTTCTTTTCTAATTTCAAGAGTCTCTGTCTCGGCCTCAACCTCTGGTGGGATTACTTCAAAGAGGAGGGGAGTTTTGGAAAATCGATCAATTACTTCCTTGATTCGCGGGTTATTGTTCATTTTGATGGCCTCCTTGACGAAAATAATAAATAACGGTAACAAACCCGTGCAATTATAGGACATCTATTATAAAATTTATAGAGTAAGCATAGTAGATTTAGGACAATAATATGGTAGTAATCTGACAGAGACAAACTGGAGGTAATTAGTTATGAACTTGTTTTTTCCGACCGCGGCCCACGCAATGGCTGTTAACAACGGGGGAGGAGCCGAGGGAATATATGGGACTCTGATAATGATAGCTATAATTTTTGGAATCTTTTATTTTCTGGTAATTAGGCCGCATAAAAAACAGCAGGACAAACACCAGTCCATGATATCGAAGTTGAGCAAAGGTGATCGGGTAGTGACAGCTGGAGGCATCCATGGGAAAGTTAACTCTGTTCAGGAGAATACTGTCCGCCTGGAAGTGACCAAGGATTTTAAACTAACCGTTGAGAAGGGATCGATTTCTAGGGTAAAAGGAAATAAAGATGGAGACGCCCAGACAGATTAAACGTCTTTTATATGCCCTGACGGTACTTTTTATAATTCTGGGACTGACTGTCGGTGAGGCGCCGGCGCGTTCAGCCGGCGAATATTTTCAGGAGGGGCTGCGCAGTTATTATCGTGAAAACTTTGATCGGGCCCGTATATTTTTTCAACGAGCCGTAAACGAAGAACCGGATAATCCCCGCCATCATTTCTTTCTAGGCAATGTCTTTGCCCGTCTGAATCGAAAAGAGCAGGCCGAGCTTGCTTATCGCAAAGCGCTTGACCTTGAACCAGGTTATACCACTGCGCGCCGTCGCCTGGCCTTCTTATACTTTGATAACCGGCAGTGGTCGGAAGCGGCGGAGCAATTTCAGCGTCTGCTTCGTGAATCCCCCCGAGAATACGAATACAGGTTTCATCACGCTGTATCGCTTTTTGAAATGGAGGAGCTTGACCTGGCTCGAGACGAGTTTTTTCGAGCTCGTGAACTGCGTCGCGATGCCGCCGAAACTCACTATTATCTCGGGCGGATAAGTCTGCTTCGTGAGGAATATACAACGGCTGTGAATCGATTTACCAGAGCGCTTGATTACGACGGTTCGCAGGGCCGGTATTATTTTTACCGGGGGCTTGCTTATTTTCGCCAGGAAGATTATCGCCGTCCGCCGGAAGAGTGGCAATCGAACGAAGATTTTCAGCGGGCTATAGACTTAAACTACGATACCGCTCGGACTCGTTTTCTCCTCGGTAATTCTCTTATGTGCCGTGGATTGTTCTTGTTACAGCAGGAGCGTTCGCAGGAGGCAATTGATTTTCTCCAGCAGTCCATTCGCCAGTTTCGCCGCGTGCTAATCAATGACCCCGAAGCAAGCAATGCTTACCACAACCTCGGGGTTGCTTATCTGGGGATAGGAAAGCTTGATCTCGCCGCCTCGGCTCTGCGTGAGGCAATAGAATTGGAGCCGGAGATTGCTTTTTTTCAGGATAGTCTTGGCCTGGTTTACTATCGCCGCGGTGATTTTTCTCGCGCCCTTTCTACCTGGTCTTTTGTGCGGGAAATTGATCCCGATTACAGCAGACATCCTCTGGGTGATTTACTGGACATAGAGGCGCTGGATTTACGTAAAAGAGAAGCACGAATTCGTCGGTAAGCGGGGTGTGAAAATTGGGGGCCAAACGATTTTTTTTAGCTATTGTTTTAATTTTTTTCTTCCTTTCAATATCTTCTACAAACATCCTTGCAGGTGACCCCCTTCATGAGCTGCGAAATATACCGGAGGAGGAGCCGGTCGAAGAAATCCCAGAATCGTCCCCCGGCTTCGAGGATCTGCCCTATCTTGAGCAGTTCGAGGAAGAACTGGAACCAGAACCCGATACTCCGGTCGACGAACCCGATAGCCCTCCTGCCGAACCGGATACTCCTGCCGTGGCGCCCGATACTCCTGTCAGCGAACCCGATACGCCGCCCTTAGAACCTGATACACCGGCGATTGAACCTGACCCCGATCCTCTCGCAGAAATAGAACTGGACACTTATGTAGTTGAGCCCGGGGATAACCTGTGGTATATAGCTGTGAGTAAAGAATTACCGCTCTCACAAATATTGGAAATTAATCAATTGGCTGAAGATGCCGTTCTGCAACCGGGCCAGGAACTGTTGCTACCTGCTGAAGCGTTTGAAGAGCCCGACCCGGAACCCGACCCGGAACCCGAACCGGAACCCGAACCGGAACCAGAGCCAGAACCGGAACCAGAGCCAGAACCGGAACCGGAGCCCGAACCAGAACCAGAACCGGAGCCGGAGCCCGAACCGGAGCCGGAACCAGAGCCAGAACCGGAACCGGATCCCGAGCCCGAACCGGAGCCCGAACCGGAGCCAGAGCCCGAGCCGGAACCTGTTTCAGAAGCGCCTGATTTAGTTGACACACCGCCGACTGAGCTTCGGTTTGAGGTTGATGAAGGACCGCCTTTGCCGGGGGTTATGTATATTGAACCGCTTGAAACCGAGGCATTAAAACCACATTTGGAGGAAGCGGAGGTCCCCTGGCCGAGCGGTCCTGAGAGGGTTCAAATAGATACGCCCCCCGTGGCCTCGGTCGAGGAGCCGGCAGAGACAGAAGAAGCGGAGATTGATCGGTTTCGATTGTTGCTGCTTGGCGGGGGAGTATTGACTCTGTTCTTATTTATATATTATCTGTGGCATCGTCTTAGAAAACCAAAAGTTTTCACAACATCGAGTAGTGGTACTGGTGTGCAAGAAAGCGGTTCAAAAATATTTAATCCGCGAGAGTTTGATGAAGCGTCTGAAGGCAAAAAGTTTCCAGGAGTTGAAGTTGAAGAGAAGGTTCTGGATGAGCAGCCGATCTGGCAGTATCCGGACGAAGTGCTCGCTCAGCATGGTATTGATCCCTCTTATCGCGAGGTTTTTAAACTATACTATGGACGTGGTTTGAGCGAGGAAGAAATAGCCGAGGAAACGGGACGTGGAGTTGGTGAAATAGGTTTAATCATAAATCTTGCTGAATTAGTGACGGGTTAAAGCTTCAGCCAAAATTTTCACGCAGATAACGAGCAGCTTTCTCAGGGGAGGTTGGGTTGATATAAAAACCGCTTCCCCACTCAAAACCGGCGACGCTCGTAATTCGAGGAATTATCTCTATGTGCCAGTGATAATCCTTCTCTACGGTGGAGAAGTGGCCCGGGCGTTCAGTCTTTATGTTCGGGTTTGGGGAAGTGTTGATCAGGAAATTATAATCTGGAGATTGCAAGGCGCTACTCAAGCGCGTGACAGTGTCCTGTAGGACGCGACCCAGCTGTTTTCGATCTTTTTTTGATATAGAAGCGAAGTCGTAGTTGTGTTTGCGCGGGAGGATCCAGGTTTCAAACGGGAATCGGGCTGCGAAAGGGGACCAGACGACGAAGTTGCTGTCCTGGTAAACAATTCGTTCTT
>CAZMIT010000047.1:0-10461 GCA_964566495.1 uncultured bacterium
AATGGTGGCTACCAACGCTTTTGGAATGGGAATAGATAAGCCGGACATTCGACTGGTAATTCATTACCGTTTCCCGGGCAGTATTGAGTCTTATTACCAGGAGGCGGGGCGGGCCGGTCGGGACGGTCTGCCAGCCCGCTGTGTGCTGCTGTTTCACCAAAAAGACCGCGATCTGCAACGTTACTTCATTAATAACGACGCCCCCGAGACAAGCGAGGTATATGGACTTTACGATAAAATACGCCGCTCACTGCCGGGCGATAAGGATAATCCGCTCCCGGTTGGTCGCACCGCCCACCTGAAGTCGGGAAAACTTGTCGACGGGAAGCTAAACGATATTAAGATTAGAACGGGCATAAGACTGTTAGTCGAAGCCGACTGGCTGGAAGACCTGGGTTACAAAAAAGATGTTCGTTACCTGAAGATAAAAAAAGAAAAATACGAACAGTTAGAAGCTCGGATGGGGGAAGTCGAAAAAAGACGGAAGGGAAAATTTAAACGGCTGCATCAAATGATTGATTACGCCTCGAGCGGGGTTGATTGCCGGCGGCGCTACATACTTGATTACTTCGGCGAAGAGGAAGAAATTGAGACAAGCCCCTGCTGTGACGCCTGCGATGACTATCAAGGTAATGCGAAACAACAAGAGAACAGTTGCAGGGAGCAGCCAGCAGAAGTAAATAAAAATAAGACAACTTCAGACACTTTTGAGCAAACCGGCAATAAAATTAATTCCTACGATTATCCGCCGTTCTGAGTTGAACAGGGAATTTTTTTAGTAAAAAATTCAAGATGGATTCCGGGGCGGGCTCCCTGCGTGAAGAGGAAAATAAAGGGATGAAATCAATGAGGGAATGACAACCAACGATTTTAATGATAATCTGTTGTGTCCTGAAAAAATATTGCGGAGAATAGTTTTGCGATTCTATCGTTCTGAGGACCGATATATTTCTGACATCATTCTCGTGGCCGTCCAGGCCACTTCCGAGGTATAAAGACCTCAAAACAACCCCATCCTGGGGTTTGAGGTCGTTATAAATCCGTCAGAAACACATCGGTCCTCAGAACCACCGTTTTTTTACAAAGTAGGATTCGATCATTATTTAAATAAAAATAAACGTGTCCTGCTAACAAAACACGAAACTTCAGTAACAAGTTAATTTTGAGGAGGTTATTTTGAATGAGGAAAAAAGAAATTCAGAGCGATGAGGCGCCGGCTGCCGTGGGGGCCTACAGTCAGGGACAGCAGGTAGGCGAGCTGATCTTTACTTCCGGCCAGATTGCCCTGCATCCAGACAGCGGAGAGTTAGTGACGGGAAGCTTTCGAGAAGAGGCCCGGCAGGTACTAGAAAATCTGCTGGCCGTGGTAAAAGCGGGAGAAGGCTCGCGAGAAAGTATTGTAAAGACAACTGTATATCTGACCGACCTTTCGCTTTACGATGAGTTGAACGAAATATACAGCGATTACTTTGCCAAATCACTGCCGGCTCGCTCGGTAGTTGAGGTTAAAGCCCTACCCAGGGGAGTCAATCTGGAAATCGAGGCAATAGCAACGAAATGAAAAAAACTGAGACCATAGATTCCGAAACTGCGGGCGCTCCATGCCCTGATCCGAAATGACGTCGGTAGGTTCTGTTGACAACTATGACGAAGTTCAACTTTCCCACGGTGGCGGCGGGAGGCTGACTCACCAACTGCTGGAGGAGTTGATCTTCCCAAGCTTCGACAACGAATATCTGGAGCAACGACACGACGGCGCGGTATTTGAAGCTGCTGATAAACGGCTGGCCTTTACCACCGATTCTTTTGTCGTCACGCCGTTATTTTTCCCGGGCGGAGACATCGGTGAGCTGGCCGTCTGGGGAACCGTAAATGACCTGGCAATGTGTGGTGCCCGCCCCCGCTTGTTAAGTGCCGGTCTGATAATCGAGGAAGGTTTCTCGATGAAAAAGTTAAAAAATGTTGTAGAGTCTATGCAGCGAGCAGCGGAGGTTGCCGGTGCAAAAATAGTCACCGGTGACACAAAAGTAGTCGAACGTGACAAAGCGGACGGCCTCTACATTAATACGGCCGGAGTAGGGGAGACGCTGGTAAAAGAAAGTCCCGGACCCGCGGCAATTAAAGCAGGCGATAGAGTGGTGCTGAGCGGTGACGTCGGGCGTCACGGCATGGCAGTGTTGTCGCACCGTGAAGGTCTGGAATTTGAAAGTGAGATAAAAAGTGACTGTGCGCCGCTCTGGCCGGCAGTTGAAGCACTTATAAAGGCCGGAATAGAGCCGCGCTGTATGAGAGATCTGACACGCGGCGGCCTGGCCACTAACTTAAACGAGCTAATTAACGAACAGATTGGTATAAGTATTGAGCGGCAGGCAGTGCCGGTCCAGGAAGAGGTGGATGCTGCCTGTGAAATCCTGGGGCTGGATCCGCTTTACGTTGCCTGCGAAGGGCGCATGGTAGTCGTCGTACCGGCCGGTCAGGAAGATAAAACTGTTGAAGTTTTAAGCCGGTTCGAAGATACACAAAATGCCACCACGATTGGCGAAGTTACATCCGAAAATAAGAACCTGGTCAGCGCAAGCAGCGCTTTTGGCGTCGACAGAGTGTTAGAAGTTAAAAGTGGAGAGCAACTACCCCGTATCTGTTGATAGGAGGTAAAAAATGGGAGAAACGAAAAGATTTGGTGTTTCCTTGTCCAAACAGCTTTTGACTGAGTTTGATAAATTAATTGAAACCAAAAATTATTCCAGTCGATCCGAGGCAATTCGCGACCTGATCCGCGAAGCATTGGTTCACTCAGAGTGGGAAGAGGGAAACGAACGCTGTGTCGGTACTATATCACTCGTTTACAACCACCACACCCGAGAATTACTGCCACAACTTACCGGCATACAACACGATTATACGGACGAAATAATCTCCAGCACACATATTCACCTCGACGCTCACAACTGTCTTGAAGTTTTAGCAGTCAGCGGCCCGGCCAAAAAATTAAGAGAAGTGAGCGACAGACTGCGCAGCACCCGGGGCGTTATTCACGCCAAACTTTCAATGTCCACCACCGGAGAAAAACTAACCTGACGGTTATCCGCCCCCCGCTTTACAATCTTCTACAAAAAAACACGTTAATATAGGTCTTTTAGATTGCCAAAGCTACATAATACTTTAAGTAAATTTCAACTTGTAAATCAGGCTTGGGCAATTTTCAAAACCGAAACTGATTAGCAAATCCGATAATGAATTGCTTGTTAATAATTTATCCACAGGTTATCCACAAAATATCTATTTTGTCCACGAGTCAACTCACAAGTGCTGGTTAACTTATCCACAATTTATCCACAGGGTTGTTTAGAAAAAAGGATTAAACTATGGTAAAATAGCCCTGCAAAAGCATCCGCATTTATCCATCTCCTGCACAAAGGTAACAGGATACTTGTTTAGCGTGATCCGGACAAAATATCCCGGGTTCCGTCATTCCGGATCCCCCTTGAAAGGGAGGAATGACGATCGTTGGATCAAGCCCCGGGGCGTCATACGTTCCCACAATTTCCGGGGGGTTAAACAGTTGCGAGAAAGGTTAAAAAAGATGGGAAGTAGTAAAAATACGAGAAGGGACCGTCAGTAAACATGGCTATAGACGACGAGAATGAAAGTATTCTGTTGTCTCTTGGTTGGTTCAGATCAGGGACAACGCACCTCTATGAACATCTGAAAGCTTCGCTACCGGACTGGACTCACTACTACGAGCCCTTTCATCCAAATTTAGGCGGAATTACGTCACAATATGAACAACTGACTGCGGAAAAAACCGAAAAAGATGTCAAGTTAAAGGAGCCCACCCACAATAAAATTCTGTTTGACGAGTACTGTCAGAATCCGGGGCCGGTTAAGAAATACCACCGACCGGAGTTTGGTAAGTGTAACTTTTTCCTCGGCGGCGGAGCGGAATATCCGGAACTGCGAAAATACTTAAACGAGCTTGTCGGGGACAGGAAAAATCATCTCCAGATTAACCGCGGCCTGGGACGTCTCCAGTATCTTTTTACAGTGCTCCCCACAGCAAAGTTTCTATTAATTATTCGTGACCCGCGAGCGACATGGGCTTCCTGGCAGAATCAGCCCGATAATCCTCTGGCAGCCGACCTGGAAGCTAACAAGTTCCAAATTAAACAGATGCTCAAGGAGTTAAGGAACTACCTGACGGACGAAGACTGGACCAACTGGGGATTTTCCTGGGCGAAACGTAAACCACCGGTCGCTGAATTTTTAATTACCTGGTCTTTTCTTTATACAACCGCCCTTAATCATCTACAGAAAGCCCAATATTACAGTGTTATAACGTTTGAAGCCCTGGTAACATCATCGGCAGCGGTCAAAGAAAAACTGGCTGGAACGCTTGGCCTGCCCTTAAAACCGGCGACGGGGCCAAGCAGCTACTCAACCCCAAACAAGAAGTGGAGAAGAGCTGCCAACCCGGAAGACTACAGAAAATTGTTTGCTGACGCACCTGATGATTTACCACTCTTTTCCCTGCTTAAACAGTTTGGCTGGTATTAAGCTCGATTTAGTGCTTGCTCCCTTGCTCGGAATGATATAGGAAGGTTTTGGGAGTTTACTGTCTGGGCTTTTTAGGCTGGTTTGATATAATAGTACCTATTTAGCGTCCCCCCTTAATCCCCTCTCACCCATTGGGGGAGAGGGGGGAATTGGATAAATGAACCCCCTCTTTTGTATTTTCTCCCCCCGAGGGAGAAAAGATGGGGACGCTAAACAAATACATATAATATTTGAGCGAGAGATCCTCAGAGGGATACAAATCGAGAAAGGTAAACTCAGAAATGAAAATAGGTATTGTGCTCAATCCGAAAAAAGTTGAAATTTACGATCGCGTCGAGAAAGCGATTAACTGGCTGGTAGAAAAGGACTGCGAAGTCTACGTTGAGGAGGAGGCGCCCGAGGAAACAGGGGCAGAGCTGGAAAGGTTAAGCGTTGAAGAGATTGGTAAAACCTGTAAAGTAGTGATTGTGTTTGGGGGTGACGGCTCAATCCTGAGAATAGCGGCTCAGTTGGCCGAGGCCGGCACGCCAATCTTAGGAATAAATTCAGGCCAGTTAGGGTTTCTAACGGAGACAACCCTGGAGGACCTTGAGACGGCGCTACCGCGAATAATCAACAACGAATATAAAGTCAACGAACGTTCTATGCTGCGTGGAAAAACCAGTGACAATGGCCGCGAAATGCTGGCTTTGAACGACATGGTATTGAGTCGGGAAAAACACGGTCGAGTTGTTGAAATAGCGGCCCGGGTGAACGGCGATCTGGTAACTCGCTTCGTCTGTGACGGCATGTTGATCAGCACGCCAACCGGTTCCACCGCCTACAATCTGGCGGCTAACGGGCCGATCGTTCACCCGGAGATGGATTCTCTTATCCTGAATCCTATCTGCCCGCACACACTGACCAACCGACCGTTAATTCTGCCGCTGGACAGTGAGATAGAATTGGAATTACTGACTGAAGACAGGTGTCACTTAATTGCCGACGGTCAGAAGAAAATAACTGATCTGGGAAGTGGAGACATTGCCCGGGTGGAGAGAGCTGATTGCACGACCTCGCTAATAGTTCCGCCGGAACTAAGTTTTTACGAGCTTTTGGCTTCGAAACTACAGTGGAGTGGTAGTACGTAAACAGAGGAGCATGGTGATAAGATGAGTACCAATGAGAACATATTGCAGAAGATGACGGAGATTTCTCAACGTGACCAGCGTTATCCCCGCGAAGCACTCTTATTCGTCTTAAACGGAATCCAGTGGTCTTTTGTCGAACTGGGGCAGCGCCGCCACCTGAGCGGCCAGGAGTTCACTGAGATGCTGGTAGCTTATGCACGTCAGGAGTTTGGCGGACTGGCCCACACTGTTTTCCAGGAGTGGGGAATATTTTCAACCAGCGATCTCGGTGAAATTGTTTACTTGCTTATTGAAGCCGGACTGATGACTAAACAAGAAGAGGACAGTATTGAGGACTTTGATAACGTTCTTGACCTGGAAGAGGCGCTCAGAGCTCCTGAATTTTCTCCCCGGGTCTCCTCTTGACTTCTTCTTTTCAGGCTTAATGGAACTTACCACAATTTCCCGCCCAATCGATCAGCTTAAAACCAATCCGCTGCTGAACTACGCCCGACAACAGAATTTTACCGGCGAAAAAGAAGCTGAACAGCAAAAGCTACTCCCCACCTGGCTGGTTTCGGAAGGGACTGAACTGAAAGTCCTCTGGCAGCCCCGGGGAGCTGCGCGCACGATTGAAAATAAAAGGCCACTGCTGCTGGTGAAAGCGGCTCATACCTCCTTCGTCGAGCTGACCCTGAACCTGTGGCAGCAAGTTGACCGAATTTCAGCCCTGGAAAAGGGGTATGTGCTCGATTACTTAAAAAATAAGAAGAATTTTTCTGCTAAGGAACTCAAACAAATAGCCAGTCAATTACTACAGATTCCCGCCGCTGAACAGTGGCTTGAGACCTACCGCTCTTTCCCGGAGTTGCCCCTGAAGTTACAAAAACAGATTCAGAAGGAGCAGATCAGCATAAACCTCTTCTATCACCTTAATGACCTGCCCGAGGAGCTATTTAGTCTTGTCGTCGAAGGACTGACTGATAAAAAACTGCGGCTGACGGTGCAGGAAGCAAGGCAGTTCGGCACCGCGATACGGCGGCTGGCGAAAGACGAATTACCCGAAATTATTGACCTCACTTGCAGCTCTTTAGAATCAGAGAAGCAGCCAAATAAACGAACCGCCAAACTGCTTGAGGAAGTGGAGAAAAAAGCCTACCCGAAACTTACGAGCTACCGGCAAAATTTTGCTAAAAAATTAACGGAGCTGAATATTGACGGTCGAATAACTGTGAAGCCGCCCCAAAATTTCGAGGGAAGCTATCTTGATTTCTCTTTTCGCTGGTCGAAAGAAGAAGATTTTGAGAAGCTCATCCGATCGGTCAAAAAATGCCGCGCACTATTCGACCTGGTTTGAGATCAAGACTTAAGCGTCTGCTGGTAGAACCCGGAGCCGCAAAGACAAATAGCGGCCGAAAAATAATTGAGCGAGCTAAACGGCAGGGGATCGAGGTTCTGATCTCGGAAGGAATTGAGATTGAAAATCTTTCCAAGCAGAGCCTTGTGTTGAGCGCCCAGCGGAGTTCACACGTGAATAAGTGGGAACACCCGCAACCGCTGCCGGACCGGGCTGAGAACTGCATTAGCCCGGTAGAAGGCTGTCCCTTTGATTGCTGTTACTGTTATCTTTTGAACCACCTACAAGAACCGGTGCCGCAAGCGACAGTTAATCACGAGCTAATCTGCCGGGAAATAGAGCAGCGGATAGAAGCGGGAGAAAAATACTTCAGTCTCGGGGAGCTTAGCGATGGTTTAGAACTGGAGCCACTGCTGCATTTTCTGCCCACGATCTGGAATTTGTTCCAAAAAAACGAGCAGTCACGGCTGGAAGTTCGCAGCAAGAGCATAAATGTTGGCCCGGTTCTTAAGGAGTTAAAACCGCTGGATAACGTCACTTTTGCCTGGACGCTCAGCCCGGTGTCAGTAGCCCGCCGAATTGAGCTGCGAACAGCTTCGACCGGCCAACGTATTAAAGCACTCAAGCGACTGCTGGAAGCCGGTTTTAACTGCGGCTTGCGGCTGGATCCAATTATTCTTCAAGCAGACTGGGAAAGCGAATACCAGCGGCTGCTGGAGCATATTTTTTCAGAAATAAGTCCAGTCCAGCTTCAGTTCTTTATCCTTGGCTGTTTTCGTTTTCCGAGCGGCCTTGATCGACAAATCGAGAAACGATTTCCCGGACGTGATTTTATCCGGGACGAGTTCGTGCGGGGCCCGGACGGCAAATATAGATACCCACGCTTCCGCCGGACAGCGGCCTACCGTAAGCTGCTAAAATTGCTGCCTTCCGAAAATCTGCGCATCGGATTGTGCATGGAACCAGAGTATATCTGGAACGATTTAAAGATAAAAAAATGAAAAATAAAATCACAAAACCTTCCAACGTCATTCCGGGCAAGGGAGCGTAGCGACCGCAGACCCGGAATCTATGGTATATTCAAGATGGATTGCCGGGTCAAGCCCGGCAATGAAGAAATCGGTGGAGGGTCCTGATAAAATCAAAACTGGAAATTTTTCGGAATAGATTGTAAACTATAAATAGACGGAAATAGATCGACAGAGACAGCCTTAGACACAGCAGCCAGAGAGCCAAGGACAAATATACCAGTAAATACCGGTGGGACTAATTATGTCGGTTGAAAAAGAGCGAGGCGCATTCCTGTCTTTAAACCCTATCTTGTCACCCCTTAGTTTATCCCGACAAAATTTATCTGCCTGCACTATGTCCAATCCAGAACCTATCGAAACCTCGTCATTGCCGGACTTGACACGGCAGTCCAGTTCCTTGGTTCCATCGGTAGGTTGTGTGTCCAATCAAAAAATTATGGGGGCTAAGTCTATCATTTGTTTTAGAGGTGAATTGCAGTGGAAGTAACATGGTATGGTCACGCCTTTTTTAAGCTGGAGACTGAGAAAGAGAAGATTTACGTGGACCCCTTTATTGAGGGCAACGAGCTCTGTCCAATAAATATTGATGAGATCAAGTCAGCCGACTACGTAGCGGTTACCCACGGTCACGAGGACCACTACGGGCAGGCAGTGGAAATTTGTAAAGAGACGGGAGCGACACTGGTTGCCAACTACGAAATTACCGTGGACGCGGAAGAAAAGGGAGTGAGTGCCGTTGAACCGATGAATATTGGCGGGAGTGTCGGCGGCGACACGGTAAAATTTCACATGACCGAGGCCCAGCATTCTTCCGGCACCCTCGGCCACCAGTGCGGCTTTGTCATTGAAACGCCGGAGTTGAAAGTCTATCACGCCGGCGACACGGGGCTGTTCTCCGATATGGAGTTAATCGCGGAGATGCTTGAGCCTCAGCTTGCTCTGCTGCCAATCGGCGACCGTTTCACCATGGGACCGCCCAGCGCCAGCCGGGCGGTCAAGATGTTGAACGTCAGCCAGGTAATCCCTATGCACTACAATACCTTTGATCCAATAAGCCAGGATCCGGCTGAGTTTAAAAATCTGGTCGGCAGCGACGCCGAAGTAATTATTCTGCAGCCGGGACAGACACACATGAGTCGCGGTATTGAGTGAGAAATAATGGCTAAAAATAGAGAACCAAAAAAGAACAACGAACGCCACTGGAGCCTGGCACAAATCAACGCGACGGAGAAGGTTGAAAAAAATCTCCAGCAAGCGCTGGAGTTGGCGGAGACAGCCCGGGAAGCCGGCTGTTCGCTGATTGCTTTTCCCGAAAACTTCTTGCTGCGGGGAGACGGTGATACTATTCGAGCGCGTGGCGGTGCGGCGGCGGAAAAAGGTCTGGGCCAACTAAAGCAGAAAGCACAAGAAGTGGGGATAAATATTCTCGCCGGTTCGATACCCGAACCGGAAGAAGAGACAAATGGGTTCTACAACACAGCCTATTTTATAAACAGTGGCGGGGAAATTAGCGCCTTTTACCGGAAAATACATCTGTTTGATATTGAACTGGAAGAAGAGTTAAAACTGAGGGAGGCGGACTACTTAAAACCGGGGGAAGACGTTACTGTAGTGGATTTTGATGGTTTTAATTGTGGCGTCGGGATATGCTACGACCTGCGTTTCCCGGAGCTGTTCCGACGGTTGAGCGAGTCGGGAGTGGGAGTTATTTTTGTGCCGGCCAGCTTTACCGCGCAGACCGGGCAGGCTCACTGGCGACCGCTCTTGCGAGCTCGAGCAATTGAAAACCAGTGTTACGTGATTGCTCCGGCCCAGACCGGTAAAAATAAAATCAATGACGTCGTCAGTCACGGTCACAGTCTGGTGGTTGACCCCTGGGGGAAAGTAATAGCGGAGAAAAAGAGGCGACCGGGTCTGTTGACATTTACGATAAAAAGAAGTCGAATAGAGAAAATACGCCGGCAACTACCGGCCTTGCAACACAGGGAGCTGAGCGAGTAATGCGCAAAGTCTACGAGGATTATTTTGGTTTCAAAGACAAGCCGTTCAACGTCACACCAGATCCCGATTTTCTCTATTATAGCGATCAGCATAAGGAAGCCCTGGCACATATGATGTATGGCGTGCAGGAACGCAAGGGATTCGTGCTGGTAACCGGCCGGGTAGGGACGGGGAAAACTACTGTATGTCGGGCCTTCCTGAAGGAACTGGATGAATCAGTAAAAACTGCGCTTGTCTTAAATTCAACCATGAACTTTGACGAGCTGCTGCTGACAATTGCCGAAGACCTGGGGATAGAGCTGCCAGAAAACCCAACGAAAAAAGAAGTAATCGATCTATTACAGGAGTTTGTAATTGACCAGTATGAACGGGGCAATAACGTCTGTCTGGTTATTGACGAAGCACAGAA
>CAZMIT010000048.1:0-10324 GCA_964566495.1 uncultured bacterium
ATTTATCCGCGCTGGCCCGAGCGGTGGCGGCAGTTTTGTTTAACTCGGTACAGGTCGTCGCCAGCCGATCGCTTTCCTTATTTTTTAGATGAGCAATATTTTCGAGAACTACCTCTTCCCCGGCAGCAAAGGCGGCAAATACTGCAAGTACTGGCACAAGATCGGGACAGGTGCCGGCATCGTAGTGAAAATTAGGCGGACGAAAAGGGCCGCGCACTTCAAGCGAGGACTTGGAACTACTACCCTGCCAGGCAACCGGGGCACCAAGGTTAGCGAGCAGAGAAATAATTTGGCGGTCGGCCTGAGGATCATCGGGGACCAGGCCCTGCAGCTCAAGCTTACCTTCCGTCAAAAGAGAACCAATAATATGGAAGGCGGCGGAACTATAGTCGCCGGGAACTTCGTAATCAAGCGGTTTCAGCTGGTTGGGAACTACCCGGTAGTGATTCGGTTCAGGAGTCTTCACGGAGACCCCGGCGCGCCGGAGAAGACGGGCGGTCATCTCCAGGTAAGGCGCGCTTACCGGTTTTCCAGCAAGCTCAATGTCTCCGCCACCGGAGAAAGCCAACGCAATAAGCCAGCCCGAGAGGTGCTGACTGGTAGTTTGGGCAGTGAGTTTGAGTGGTGTTTCGGGCAGTTGCTGGCCGGGAAAGCAGGTCAAGGGGGCAGTGGCGTGTGAACCGGTCGCTTCGATTTTAAATCCATTGTCCCGCAGAGTCCTGACCAGCTCCTCATGAGAACGGGATAGTAAAGTTCCCTCCGCCTCAAGGACAACCTCTTCGGGGCCGGGTATTACGGAACAAATCGGAGTCAGAAAACGAAGCAGGGTGCCACTTTCACCGGTATTTATTCTATCTGCAGTGAGTTGTGGCTGGTCTGAAGTCTCGATATCAAAACCTGTGCCGGTGTCACTGATTTTAACACCAAGCGCAGTGATAGCCTCCCGGGTGGCGTCTGTATCCTCAGCTTTCAGAGGGTGATGGACACGCCCCCCGGCAAGCAAAGCTGCAACAATCAAAGCGCGGTGGGTATAGGACTTAGAGGCGGGAACTCTGAGAGAACCAGCGAGACGGGAAGGTGAACTAAACTGAGCTTTCATCAGGTTCGAACTGTTTAAGTGCGCGACGCGCCGCTTCCTGTTCGGCCTCCTTTTTGTTGGCCCCCGAGCCGTTCGCGTAGATTTCACCGTTAACTTTCACGACGACGTTATAGCGGGGAGCGTGCTCCGGACCCTCAACTGATTCAACGTGATAAGTCGGAGGCTCGTCCCAGCGCTGCTGAACAGCCTCCAGCAGGCGCCCCTTAAAGTTGCGACTGCCCTCTGACAAATAACGCTCAACCTCATCCTCCAGGTAGGGGAGAATAAATCGTCGGGTCTCCTGGAGCCCAACGGTGAGGTAAAGCGCGGCAGTAAATGATTCAACAACATCAGCTCGTTCGCGACGCAGACCACGATTAGCTTTTTCCTCGCCTAAGCCGAGTCGCAAATACTGATCAAAATCAAGCCGGCGGGCGATATTGCTGAGGGAGGCGGTGTTTACCACGGCACTTTTTATTTTAGAGAGACGTCCTTCGCGAGCGCCGGGAAAGTTTTTAAAGAGGTATTCGCCAACCAGTAGCTCGAGGATTGCGTCGCCAAGGAATTCAAGCCGTTCATTATCGTAATCGAGATTGTTTTCATTACGATAACTTCGGTGGGTAAACGCTTCCAGAAAAACAGCGGAATTTTCCTCAACCGGAAAATCAAACCGCGCCTTGAGCTTTTCAATTAATTGATTGTCCGTAAGTGCCATAGAAAGTTTCCTCTTTGAGAGTGTGAAAGTTAAAAAGTTGCTCCAGCCATACCCTGGGCCCTCGTTCTCCAGAATAGAGGGAGCCAGTAAAGGATTTTAACCATCCCTGCGAAAGGAGATGGTTAAAAGCGGGTGGAGAAGCGGAGGAGAAATGACCAGTTAAGGAACGTGTTAAGGCTTCTCAAGAATAATTGAGGCGTTGTGACCGCCAAAACCAAAGCTATTACTAATAGCCGCATCGACCTCTAACTCTTCCGCCTGATTGGGGACGTAGTCAAGATCACACTCGGGGTCGGGGTTTTCGTAGTTAATCGTCGGCGGAACCACCCCTTCTTTAATAGCAAGCGCACAGGCGATCGCCTCAACAGCTCCGGCGGCACCAAGCAAGTGACCAATTGACGACTTGATAGAGCTCACCTTAAGTCTATCGGCATGAGCAGCGAAAACATTGCGAATAGCTTTTGATTCCGCCTTGTCATTCAACTTGGTTGAGGTGCCGTGTGCGTTTACATACTGAACCTGTTCAGGAGAAATCCCGGCGTCCTCCAGGGCAAGGTTCATACAGTCCACGGCCCCCTGTCCGTCGCCGCGGGGCGCCGTAATATGGTGAGCGTCACAGGTCTGCCCAAATCCGGAGAGCCGGGCGTAAATTTCAGCACCGCGTTTTTCGGCGTGCTCCCGCGACTCCAGGACCAGCACGCCAGAACCTTCGCCCATGACAAAACCATCCCGTTCAGCATCGAAGGGACGAGACGCAGCCTCGGGTTCATCGTTTCTGGTGCTCAGCGCTTTCAGAGCGCAGAAACCTCCAAACCCAAGCGGGGTGGTACCTGCTTCACTACCGCCGGCCAGAATCAGGTCAGCACGATCCTCGAGAATAAACTGGGCGGCATCTCCAAGCGAATGCGTGCCGGTTGCACAGGCGGTAACGACGGCTTGATTGGGTCCCTGGCAGTTAAGCCGGATGGCGACCTGTCCCGGGAGTATGTTGATTAACAGCTTGGGAATTAAGTACGGCGAGAGACGTCGGGCACCTCGTTTAAGCAGCCGCTTGTGCTGGGTTTCGATGGATTCAATACCACCGATACCAGAACCGATTACAACGCCGGCTCGTTCGGGGTCATATTCAGGATCTTCGGGATCAAATCCTGCGTCGGCGACCGCCTCACGAGCAGCAACGACTCCATATTGAACAAAAGTATCCATGCGCCGGGTTTCCTTGCGGTTAAAATAGTCCTCCGGTTCAAAGTCATCAACAGTGCCAGCGATTTTGGAATTATAATCCTCTGTATCAAAACGTTCAAGCCTGGAAACACCGCTTTCCCCCTCGACAACACCGGACCAGAAGTTATCTGTTCCAATGCCGTTGGGAGCTACGGCGCCCAGACCGGTAACAACAACTTCACGTCCCATGGTCATTTCTCCTCACTTCTCACGAAATAATCTCCAGTTACTGAAGGTTCTCTATCTGCTCGACCGCTTCACCAACAGTCGAGATTTGCTCGGCTTCTTCGTCCGAGATTTCGATGTCAAACTCAACCTCAAAGGCCATAATAAGCTCAGCGAGATCAAGAGAATCGGCGTTCAGGTCCTCGGTAAAAGAAGCGTCGTCAGTTACTTCCGAGGAGTCAACGCCGAGCTGGTCTTCAATAATCTCGGCAACCTGATCTTTAACTGCCATTCAGATTCACCTCCTAAAAATTTATAAGTTCTAAGTTCTCCAACCAATTTGCCTCACCCAACTATCCAGGCAAGGAATTAGTTGAACTATCTCCAAAAAACTTTCTCCCTCACCCTGGCCCTCTCCCTCCAGGGGAGAGGGGACTTTTCGGAGAGGGATTAGTTAGAGAGAACTATTATGATAAATTCCTTTAAAAATTCAAGAGATTTTTTGTTACATTGCCAGACCGCCGTCAATTCTTATCACTTCGCCGGTAATGAAGGCGGAGTTTTCACCAGCCAGGAAAAGTATACAATCAGCCACTTCTTCCGGTTCACCGAACCGTTCGAGGGGAGTAATCTCACGTATTTCCTCCTGCTGCTCATCGGGCAATTGTTCGGTCATTTCAGTGCGAATAAAGCCTGGTGCGACAGCGTTACAAGTTATGTTACGTCCGGCCAGTTCACGGGCAACGGATTTAGTCAGGCCAATGAGACCGGCTTTTGAGGCAGCGTAGTTGGTCTGTCCGGCGTTCCCCTGCAAACCAATGACGGAGGAGACCATAACAATCCGTCCCCAGCGTTCCTTCATCATCGGTTTCAGAGCAGCCTGAACGCAGTTATAGGAGCCGGACAAATTGACGTCAAGCACGTCGTCCCAATCGGACTTCTTCTGTCGAAGCATCAGTCCGTCCTTGGTTATGCCGGCGTTGTTAACCAGGGTATGAATAGCGCCCTTTTCATCCAGCCAGTCGGAGAAAACAGCTTCAACCGCAGGGGGCTCGGTTACATCAGCCGCCAGGGGTGTAAAATCAGCACCGGTTTCAGCGGCCAGTTCAGATGCAGTTTCTTCGAGGACGTTAGGATCCAGGTCCAACAAGCCAACGTCAGCCCCGGCGCGGCCAAATTTTTCAGCGATAGCCCGACCAATGCCACGGGCAGCACCGGTAACAATCACCTTTTGTTCGGAAAGTTCCGCCATTATTTAATCGCCTCCAGTGTTTGTTTAGTTTGTTCTATATTATCAGTACGATAAATGTCAGGGTCATGTTCAGTTTTTTTAGCTATCCGTTTAATGAGCCCATTCAGGACCTTACCGGGACCAACTTCAACAAAAGTATCGACCCCGGCTTCAAGCAGACACTGGACAGATTCCACCCAGCGAACCGGTTTGACCAGCTGGTCCAGTAAAAATTGAACCGGCGGGCCGGAACTATGGATTTCAGCAGTCACATTAGGTACATAAGGAACCCCGCCCTGCCAATCAACTTCAGCCAGAGCGTCTTTTAGAGGGTCAACAGCCCCGGCCATGTAACGACTGTGCCAGGGGCCGGAGACATCGAGAGCAACCGCCTTAAGAGCGCCGGCGTCACGAGCCCGGTCGACCACGGCGTCAATCGCTGCCTCAGAACCTGAGACAACGGACTGCCCCGGGGAGTTATAGAGAGCGACCTGGACAGTGCCTTCAACGGAGTCATCTTCACTAATCAGCGAGCAAAGCTCCTCCAGGGGCTCGGGCTGCAGTTTAAGCACGGCAGCAAGGCCGCCGTCCAGCTCTTGAGCTTCGGCGTCCATAGCTTCGCCGCGCGCAACAACGGCGGGCAGCAAATCTTGAAAGTCAGCCCAGCCAGCCGAGACAAGGGCGTTATATTCGCCGAGACTATGGCCAGCAAAATAATCAGCCTCTATCCCGTTCTGGGAGAGAAACCGATAAATCAGGTGAGAAACCACAAACATAGCCGGCTGCGTGTATTTAGTGCGGGCAAGTTTGTCGTCGTCTCCCTCAGCCAACAGTTCGTGCAGGTCAAAAGGAAGTGATTCGTTGACCTCCTGAAACCATTGACGCTCCTCGCCTGTAACAAAATCAAGACCCATCCCTTTTTGTTGTGACCCTTGACCGGGAAAAACAAAAGCTAAAGACATCTTTATCACCTGTTTTTATTAAGGTAAAGTAACGATTGCGGCGCCCCAGGTGAGGCCACCGCCAAATGCAACGAACATAACGGTGTCCCCGCTTGAGACGCGACCCTCCCGGCGCGCCTCATCCAAAGCTATACCAATTGAAGCAGCTGAAGTATTACCGTATTTATCGAGATTAACAATCATTTTTTTCTCGGGCATTTCGAGCCGTTTTCGAACCGAGTCAATGATACGAGTGTTGGCCTGGTGACAGATAACCCAGTCAATATCTTCGGGTTCCATGTCAGCCCGGTGAAGAACCTTTAAGGCTGAGGAGCGCATACGACGAACAGCAATCCGGTAGACAGCTCGTCCGTCCATGGATAAATAGTGTTCGCCCTTCTCAACTGATTCGGGGGTTAAGGGAAGGGCTGAACCACCGGACGGCAGGGTCAAAATGTCACGATTTTCGCCGTCGGATTTAATGTAAAGTGATTTGAAGCCGGAGTCCGAACCGTCGGGAGAGCTGCCAAGCACGGCCGCAGCAGCACCGTCGCCAAAGAGCACACAGGTAGTGCGATCATCCCAGTTAAGGACACGGGAGTATACCTCGGGAGCAACCAGAAGCACATTTTCAACAACGCCGGTTTTGATCTGGCTGTGGGCTATAGAGAGACCGTATATGTAACCGGAACAGGCGGCGGAAATATCGAAAGCAGCAGCGCCGGATATTCCCAACTGATCCTGGATAGCACAGGCGGTCGAGGGGAAAGCCATGTCAGGGGTGGAGGTGGGGACGACAACGAGATCAATAGAACCCGGCGAAACGTCGGCATCTTCAAGCGCGGCGCGGGCCGCCGGAACGCCGATATCAGAAGCAGATTGATCCTCGTCAGCGATGCGGCGCTCGCTGATACCGCTGCGAGTACGAATCCACTCGTCGGAGGTATCCACCCGGTCTTCAAGGTCGGTATTTGTCACAACATTATCAGGCAGGTAAGAACCAGTGCCCAGAATCACAGGATTTCTCTTCATTGTTCAGCCTCCGTCAGATTAAGCTCCGCCATGCGCTCACCAATAATTGCGTTAAAATTGTCACGTATACAGAGTCGAGCGACACGGATAGCATTTTTAATTGCCTTCGGAGAGCTGTCCCCGTGAGCAATAATACAACCGTGATTAAGCCCCAGCAGCGGGGCGCCGCCGACCTCCGAGGCATCGATCATCTGTTCAAAGTCTTCAAAAACGGGTTTCAGCAGCAAACCTCCCAGCTTGGTGCGCCAGGAGCTATAGATACCCTGTTTTAAAAAATCACGTAAATAAACCGCAAGACCTTCGGATAACTTCAAGACAATGTTACCAACAAAGCCGTCACATACAATAACATCAACAACACCATCAGCTATTTGATGTCCCTCAACATTACCGGAAAAATTGAGCGGCTGCTGGTCAAAGAGTTCAAAAGCTTCTTTAGTCAGTTTATTTCCTTTTACCGCTTCTTCCCCAAGATTAAGCAGACCGATTGAAGGTCTCTGCTTATCGAGAACAATTTCAGAGTAGACGCTGCCCATGAGACCAAACTGAACGAGCTGGACGGGGGTGCAATCAGAGTTAGCACCAGCATCGATGAGGATAGTGTAACCATCCTCCCGGGTGGGAAAAAGAGTAGCGATGGCCGGTCGTTCGACCAGCTCACGAACGCCCCAGCGAATTTTAGTAGCTGTAGTTACGGCACCGGTGTTGCCGGCACTGACAATTGCTTCTGCCCGCCCCTCTTTAACGGACTCTACAGCAACCATGAGCGAGGAGTCACGTTTCTGCCGGACAGCGCTAATCGGATCCTCCTGCATAGCAATACGTTCCGGGGCATGAACAATTTCGTAAGAACCCCGATAAGAGTCCGAAGATGAGAGACGGGGGGCGATTGCATCCTCCCGACCTATTAGAAGTAGATGCAGCTCATATTCCCGGAGCGCAGCTTCTACGCCACCAAGTTCAGCCGCGGGAGCGTTGTCGCCGCCCATAACGTCAACGGCGACCGAAGGTATCTGCATGTTAACCTTCCGTCGAACCTTCGCTCACATCAAGCACCTGACGGTCCCGATAGTAGCCACAATTCATGCAGACACGATGGGGCAGCTTCTGGCTGCCACAATTTGAGCACTCACCGGTTGGCGGTTGACTCATTTTCTTCTTCCACTGGGCGTGCCGGCTGCGTTTTTTAGCTTTTGAAGTTCTCTGCTTTGGAACTGCCATTAAAATCACCTCTTACTGATTAGATTCAATATCAATATCTTTTAGGGCTTCAAGCCGGGGATCAGCCACTTCTGGCTCCGGATCGTGCCCACAATCTTCCAAATTTAAATTTTCACCACAAACGGGACATAGCCCCCTGCAATTATCCTTACAAAGAGGACGCATGGGTAAGTTAACAAGAAAATCCTGGCGGATAAGGTGCCAGAAATCAACAGATGTCCCCGAATATTTAACTCTGTATCGCCCTTCACGTTCTTCAATTTCCCTGTCGTAATTTTCAGGTATAAAGAGCCCCAGTAGCTTTTCAGCGAGCTCCAGTTGAGTCTCCTGCAAACAGCGACTGCATAATAGGGTCAAAGTAGTTGAATAAGAGCCGGATAGTTCCAGCAAACCATCGCCAATATTCGTCAGTGTGAAGTCAACTGAGACAGCAGATGTTACTGTGGCTCTTTCTTCCTCCAACCTCTCGTCCCTGTAATCCAGCTCTTCCTGCCGCTGGAGGCTCTTACCAGTTTCTTCAAGAAGTTCAGATATATCTATTTGCAAAGAGAAACGCTCCTAATAGCTTATAATTGGCTTTTGAGATCGTATTTTCTTCAAGTCCTGAACGCCTTCAGTGTTCGGGGGCAGAGATTAGGACGCTAACCCGGCCTATGCATGAACCCTATGCATAGACCGCCTAAAAGGCCGCACATTCGTAAAATGGGCGGGGTTAACCCAGCCGTTTACAGAACAACTGGTAAGTTACAGTCTGTAAAAATAACTGCAATAATAATATTTTGTTTAATATCCAACAAGAAGCCTATAAACGGCTGTCCTTCGGACGGATAATGCACGACAGGTATGCTGTCGTGCATTATCCGGGCTAAGTGACCCCACAGTTGTATGCGCTGGAAAATTATACGGTTGAAACCCTTTAAAAGTCAAGGTAAACGGCAGAGAGGACACAAATCAAAGCGTGTAAATTAGTTGTATTGATTCAAAAATCAGGTTAGTGAAATTTACTCCCGGCTGGTTCCCTGGACAAGAGTGATAGCACTTACAGTGATAATATCCTCAACGCTACAGCCGCGGCTCAGGTCATTAATAGCTCCGTTAAGCCCCTGGAGAATAGGTCCGTAAGCCCCAGCCCCGGCAAGTCGCTGTACGAGCTTATAGCCGATATTAGCAGCATTCAGGTCGGGGAAAACAAGAATATTTGCGTCGCCGTTCAGGGGACTGTCGGGGGCTTTACGCTCGGCCACATCGGGGACCAGGGCGGCGTCGGCCTGCAATTCACCGTCGGAAGCAAGGGCAGGAAACTTATTAGAAAACCGCTCTGCCGCTCTGCTTACTTTATCAACCAGGGGGTGGTCAGCGCTGCCGCGCGTGGAGAAAGATAGAAAAGCAACAGCGGGCTCTCCCGCCTCAATCAGGTTTTCAAACAGACCAACGGCGCCCGCAGCCATTTCGACCAGTTGCTCGGCGTCGGGATCGGGGACGACCGCAGGATCTGTAAACAGCAGTTTACCCTCCTGACCGTAGGAGTAATCGTCAAGTTCCATGATAAAGCTGCTGGAGACGAGTGAGGTATCGGGCGCGGTCCCGACAAGGTTAAGGGCAGCACGCAGGACGTTGGCTGTCGGGTTAGCGGCTCCGGCGACCATTGCATCACACCGGTCCATAGCAACCAGACCGGCAGCATAATTAAGCGGCTGTTTAACCTGTTTTTCAGCCTCCGGAAGACTGAGTTCTGAATTATTGTTAGCGAGCCGGTGGGCCATCTCCTCGCAATCTTTGTCTCTCGCCGGTTCCAGAATTTCAATTTTATCTGAAGCGGGCCGCTCGTCACAATTAAGTAAAAATACTCGTTCAGCTATACCGCTGTCAATCAACTTGCCCGCCGCCGGTAACATTCGTTCGTCGTCCCCCTCGGGAAGAATAACGCTTCCCCGGCGCTGCTTTGCCTCTTCTTTGATCTCGAGTGCAAAACTCATTCAAAACACCCCGTTAGTATAATGTGGACTGAAAAGTTTCAACAATAGATTTTAAGTTCAAGTTACATACTTCTTTTTCAACTTATTTACCACCGGTTCGGGGGCCAGAGAAGCGATATCACCGCCGTGGGAGGCGACTTCCTTAACAATGGAACTGCTTACAAAACTGTGGTCCTCACCGGTCATCATATAAAAAGTTTCGATATCGGGAGCAAGACGTTTGTTCATCATAGACATTTGGAATTCATATTCAAAATCGGAGATAGCTCTAAGTCCACGCAGAATCACGCTGGAACCGGTTGAACGGACAAAATCAACCAAAAGACCATCAAACGAATCTACAGCAACACCGGGAAACTCTTCACAGACCTGCCCTATAAGACCGACACGCTCTTCAGCGCTAAACAGCGTCTCTTTGCGCGGCGATTCAACAACGGCCACCAGCAGGTGGTCAAAGACATTTGAAGCACGTTCGATCAGGTCAAGGTGACCATAGGTTATAGGATCAAAACTACCGGGATAAACAGCGCGCATATTTTTCACCACTTATATTTAAAAGTGCAAACTAAAAAGGTATTTTTTACTTGAAAATGATCTTAAACACCCTATCCCCCCCACCTTAATCCTCCCCCTCCCATTCTCCGGTTCTGTTGAAATCCTTGCCGCTGACAGGCTAACAGACTACTCAAGTTAAGTCTATAGATATTTAAAATGTGGCACTAATCAATTGCTCTCTAAGAT
>CAZMIT010000049.1:0-6056 GCA_964566495.1 uncultured bacterium
ACGAATGGGAACCGGCGGACGGACCCACCTGGTCAGTCCCCGAACGGCAGCAGCAGCGGCACTGGCAGGACATTTTGTCGACATCAGGGAGGTTTAAGTTGCGGGTTGCGAGTTAAAACCTACTAACTAAAAACTGAAAACATGGATTGCGGGTCGTAGCCCGCAATGACGAGCGTGAAGTCTAGGTCGGAATTATCCGGGCGATGCTGAACAGTTACGATAAAACATAAGATAAATTTAATAACGAGGCGTAGAATGAGGAGTTTTACGGATGGAAGCTTTTGAAAAATTTACTGGTATCGTGGCACCGCTTGATCGAACAAATGTAGATACAGACGCAATAATTCCAAAACAGTTCTTGAAGCGGGTCCGCAAGACCGGTTTTGGCGCTTATCTTTTCTTTGAGTGGCGTTTTGACGAGGAAGGCGAGCCAAAGCCCGATTTTGTCCTCAACCGCGAACCCTATGACCGGGCTTCAATTTTATTGAGCGGCGAAAACTTTGGTTGCGGTTCTTCCCGCGAACACGCCCCCTGGGCGCTTAAAGACTTCGGTTTTAAAACTATCATTGCCCCTTCTTTTGCCGATATCTTTTATAACAACTGTTTCAAAAACGGGCTGCTGCCAATTGAATTGGCCCCAAATGAAGTCAAGCAGCTCTTCACACTGACCGACGAGCACCCGGGCTACAGACTCGCGGTTGACCTTGAAAAGCAACAGCTCCGTGACGAGCACGGACTGATTATTGATTTTGACGTTGATCCTGAACGCAAACGACGCCTGTTGCAGGGGTTGGATGAAATAGATTTAACACTGAAACTGGAGGAAAAAATAGCCGCTTACGAGAACTCGAAGCGAGCTCCCGACCCAATTAGAAGCTAATTTAAGAGACTATTTTTCACACCTGCTTTTATCTTCACCCAAAAATTAGTTGCTCTGTTTTTACAACTGAGGAGGAAATAATCAAATGCGAAACGGTAAACTGGACAGTGAATTTGAGAAACTAACTCCCACCTATCCTAACGAGCGGTTTCAACTGGAACACAGTCCAAACGAATACACTTCCCGTATTCTTGATATAATCGCACCAATTGGCAAGGGACAACGCTGTCTGCTCGTTTCTCCCCCCAAGGCGGGGAAAACCACGATACTGCAGAAGATATCACGTTCACTCCACAAAAATCACCAGGGAGTTCAGCAATTAGCTCTACTTATTAACGAACGCCCGGAAGAAATTACTGACTTCAAAAGAAATGCAAATGCCAGAGTGATGCACTCGTCCTCCGATAAAAATCCAAAAAGTCACGTCAAAACGGCAGAAAAGGCAATAAGACAAGCAAGAGAATCTCTGGTCAACGGTGAGGATACCGTTATTTTGCTCGATTCAATTACCCGCCTGGCCCGAGCCTACAATCTTTTTGCTGACTCGCAGGGTAAAACTCTCTCGGGCGGACTGGATTCAAAAGCGATGGAAAAACCCCGGCAGTTTTTTGGGGCCGCAAGAAATGTAGAAAATGGAGGCAGCCTGACAATAATCGGCACGGCGCTCGTTGAAACCGGCTCCCAGATGGACCAGATTATTTTCCAGGAATTTAAAGGAACGGGTAACATGGAGCTGGTCCTCAGCCGTCACCTGGCAGAGAGACGCTACTACCCGGCTGTTTCAATTAGTAAATCAGGAACTCGAAAAGAAGAGGTCCTGTTTAACGAAAACGAATATCGTATCATTTCACGTCTCCGGCGCTACATGGGAGAACTTGACGACGAGCTGGCACTGAGATTTCTACTCGATCAGTTGGAAGAATATCCCTCGAACGGGGAGTTCCTGCAGGCGATTGCAACAGGTGAGCTGGATCTCAATCAGATCAGTCCCAACAACAACCATTAACCGTCCTACCCCCCCCCCATTACAATTGAGTTAAACTAATTCATAGACGTCATAATTGTGCTCGTCATCATTTAATATGCCTTCAATTGAGTGACGAGAGCGCTTTAAAAAGAGGCGATAAGGCTTTTCCAGACGACGATGATTTTCCTTCAGCACCCGAACAATGGGATCAAGCGGATTGTCGGGTTCAGATTCCATAACAATTGCAAGAGCCCCCGACGTCAATCGAACGACGCTGCCCGGGGGAAAGACCCCCATCACGGATAAAAATACGTCCAGAATTTCCGGATCATATCTTTCCCTATGCTCATAAATAACATTCCGTATGCTTTTGCGCACACCGTATTCAGGCCGGTTAGGTCGCGGCTGATTGAGAGCAACATAGGTCATCGTCAGGTTGACGATACGAGCGTGCAGATGTATTTGTTCTCCTTTCAGACCGGAAGGATACCCCGAGCCATCATAACGCTCGTGATGCTGCAGCATCACTTTCTGAATGTCTGCCGGGCACGACTTCAGGCCATTTATCACCCGCGCTCCCATGAGCAGATGCTTTTTCATTTTTTGACGTTGTTCCTGATTCAGGCGTCCACTTTTCTTACGTATAGTCTGTGGTATTTTGAGCATACCGGTGTCATGTATCAGCGCCCCCACGCCCAGGCGCCATAGTTCTCTATCACCCATATCCATTTCGTTACCGATGAGCACCGACAGCAGCGCCGTCTGTAGGCTATGTTTGTAAATATAATCCTCACCGCTAATTTTATCCACGGCAAGCAAATAGAGGACAAGCTGAGACTGGTTTTGAACAATTTTAGTCAGCGGCTTCATCAATTCGTAAAAGGGATCAATCTTATCAAGTTGAGAGCGACTAAAGCGATCCAAAAGATCCGTGAATTCCTCAAGACTGCTTCTGTAAATTCTCTCGACTCTATCTTTATCGGCCTGCTTGTAATAGTGGGGAGATTCTGTCTCCGGCTCATCCTCCGATTCCTCTTCCGGCTCTTCTGGTTCTTTCATTTCTTCTTCCATCAGTTCTTCAACATTTTCTGCCTGTTCTTTCAGGTTCTCAATGTCGGAGGAGCTTAGTGGGGAATTAGCTGCTTTTAATTTCTTCACACTCCAGCGGTTGAGCCTCCGAATCTGGTCGTCCCCAATCGTCACAAAGGGTTCAACTATTTTTACCCCTTGCTGATTATACACGGGACAGTCAAATACTAGTGGCGGGGCAAGATTCTTAACCAGGAATTCGTCTTCTTCTGCTTCGCGAAGCTCTGATATAGGCTCAGGGAGCGGTTCTTTGACCGCGACAAGCTTCTCTATCCCCCAATCTAACAGCTTCATTTTAACGTCCTTATCAATCACCAGACCACTATCGCTAATCCTCTTCCCCGAATCAGCATAGACAGCGCAGGGGAACCGACTGCCTTCATCCAGCTCTTCGAGTTTAAACTTCATCTTTATCCACAAGATTGACCAATTCGGATAAAATACCGGCAAAAGATTCGGGAATACGTTCTTCAAGATCAAGTTCCAAGAGCACCTCTATCAACTTCCTGTCCTCATAAAATGGAACATCCATCTGTTCCGCCAACTGCTTTATTCTATCAATTTCCTGCTCAGGTGTGAGTTCATTTATCTCGTTCGCATCTTCCTCGTTTTTTGTCTTCATGCTATTAAATTTATTCCCCCAAAGTCGTCACTTTCCTGCCGCCCCGGCTCCGGAACGATTGGATCGGGTAAATCGGCTGGTTCAGTCAGCTCAAGTTTTATTTCAAGTTTATAACCAGCCCTGGTGAGTATTTTCTTGAACTCCTCCATTTCCCGGGATAATTTGTCCAGCCTTGCCTGGTTTTTGGTTTTTAAGACAACAACCAATTCTTCCGCCGCTTTATCGAGGTCAACACGCAGATCTTTACGACCGTTTTGGTAGATCAAAAGAGAACCTCTCCAATTTGGCTCCCGCCAGCCCGGCGGTCGCTCCCCCGTCTTCAACCAGAGGTGAAGTTCTCTAAACTGATCTCCAACAGTAAGGGGCAGGAGTAAATTGACTTCGTTATTATCATCGACGTTGTTTAAGGCCTGGGCTAAAAAAACGGAGAGCATCCTTTTCTCGCCGGGACTGGCAGCACCCGACTTTGTTCTTCCAAGCAGAGTAGCATTAAGACTTCGCGACGCCGTTTTCGGTCGACGACCTAACAGCGCCGGCAGATCTAATCCCAGCTTTTTCAGCAATTTTCTTAAATCAAACCCTGTCGATCTATTCCCTGTGCTTGCAGTTAAGAGGGGAGACCAATCAACAGCATCTGAGGACCGGGGCAGCGCCTCCAACCCTTTTAAGGCCTCAATACTAACTTCCAGTTCACGACGCTTCAAAAAGGTGAAAGCACGCATTCGGTCGGAAGAAGTCTCACCGTCGGTGAACAACTTGTCCCGGTGGTGATCAACTGCTTCCAGCAGTTCGCCATCCAGCCTGATTCCAGCCTCCAGAAGGGTGCAGGCGGCCTTGTTTAACCTCTCGTTTGGCTTCAAACCAAATGATTTTACTACCTCTCCTACCTGCTCCGAACCCAGCTGTTCGCCAACTTCATCGGGGGTGAAGACCTTGAGCTCGACCGGATGCTCAGTAGTTTTAACCCGGACAACAATAGAATCCCCGGCATTAATTTCAGGCCGGCTTGCCGCCACAACTCTGCGCCCCTTAATATCCAGCAGTAACCTCTTCTGCGCGCCGGGTATTATCGATTCTACATAAGCATGAATTATCTCACCGGGTTTCAGATCAAGTTCAGCCGCCAAATCCTCAGTTTCGGAATAAACCCGTGGTTTTCCCCCACCGCTACCGTCCCGGCGGGAAGAGGGCACGGTTTACTCTTCCTTTTCCCCGTCTTCCTCTGCTTCTGCTTCCTCGGAGTCCTCCGCAGTTTCCGCGGCATCTTCTACCGGTTCCGTTTCGGCCTCCTCCTGTTCGGGAGCGGCGACAACTTCCTCGGCTTCAGCGGATCCCTCAGCGACGTCTTCAGCAGTTTCTTCCTCTTCGACAGAACCGGACTGCACCCTGTTAATAGCATCCAGGTCGGCCCGACGTTCTTCAATCCGGGCGTCGCGAGAAGACTTCTCAGCCAGGTAATTAAGTTTTGCCTGGCGCACCACACCTTTACGAAGTACTCTTATTGACTCAATAATTGGCGAGTGCAGTGGAAAAATTCGTTCGACACCAACGCCGAAACTATCCTTCCTCACTTTGAAAGTCTGGTCAATGCCCTCGCCTTTGCGGGCGATACAGATTCCCTCAAAGAAACGGCGACGTTTCTGCCCGCCGATATCTTCACGAGTCTCAACCCGTATCTTATCACCGGGCTGAAAGTCGGGATACTCGCCCTCGGCGAGCTCTTCTTTTAAAACTTCGCGTGTTGAACCTTTCATGTTAATCTCCTCCTGTTTATAACTTCATTAATCTAAAGTTCAGGTCTGTTCTCTTCAGTTCTCTCTCTTGCTTTGGTTCGACGCCAGCGTTCAACCGCCCCGTGGTCACCGGACAGCAATACCTCGGGTACCGCCATCCCCCGATAATTCTCCGGCCGAGTGTAAACGGGTGGAGCAAGACGATTATCCTGAAAACTATCCTCCTTGACAGAGGATTCATTACCAAGCACTCCCGGCAGCAGTCGTGCAACTGCTGAGATGATGGTCAGCGCGGGAAGATCACCGTCCGGAGTTACAAAATCTCCCAGCGACCAGCATTCATCGACCAGATTATCCTTTACACGCTGATCAACACCTTCGTATCGACCCGTAAGGATAATCATTTCCTGGCGTTCAGACAAGTAATCTGCCGCTTCCTGGTCGAATTTTTTACCTCCGGCGTCAGTCAACAAAACCGGTGCACCGGAACAGTAATTTTGCAGGTGTTCAACTCCTCTAAAATAAGGTTCCGGTTTCATTACCATGCCGGGTCCGCCACCATAAGGGCGGTCATCAACCTCGCCATAGCTGTCTTCTGTAAACCGGCGCAAACTCCAGCAACAAAGCTCAAGCTGTTCTTTTTTAATCGCCCGGGCAATCATACCGTATTCCTTGAAAGCACGGTATAACTGCGGAAAAACTGTCAGAACGTGAATCTGCATCGCTCATCACCAGCTATCCTCTTCTCGAGCTAAAAAGTGTGAC
>CAZMIT010000049.1:6156-10189 GCA_964566495.1 uncultured bacterium
AAATCCGTCTCCGGCACAACGGCAACTTCACCCGCTATGCCGTGAGCTTTGACAATCCGGCCGACTGTGATAAAGTCCTCTTCCGCCGGACAATCTCTCATCAGCAGCCGTCAATCGCCGTTCAAGTCGGCTTTACGCAGCAAATCACGGACTGAACTTGACGGTTGAGCGCCACTATCCAGCCAGTGTTTCACTCGCTCTTCGTCCAGCTCTAACTCCGTCTCTTCACCGGAAGCCACTGGACGATAAAAACCCAGTTCTTCGATACAACCGGCCTGCGGGCCGACAGCTCGATCGGTGGCGACTACCCGGTAGTAAGGCTCTTTCTTCTTACCGCGCCTCTGCAGTCTAAGTCTAACTGCCATACCAATCACTCCTTGTAAAAAATCGTCTCACTAATTCTACTCAAAAATTTTTCAACTTTCCAACTTTCCAACTTTCCAACTTTCTAACTTTCTAACTTTCCAACTTTCTAACTTTCCAACTTTCCAACTTTCCAACTTTCTAACTTTCCAACTTTCTAACTTTCCAACTTTCACACTATAACCCAGGAATCCCCCCTGCCCCACCCAACCCCATCTGCGAGGCCATCGTCTGCATCATACCCAGGGTGTCACGCATCGTTTCCATCATATTTTTCATCATCTTAAACTGCTTGAGTAGCTGGTTAACCATCTGCCGTGAGGTGCCACTGCCTTCGGCTATGCGCCGGCGACGGGACCCATCGATCATGTCCGGATTGCGCCGCTCCCGCGGAGTCATAGAGCGAATAATCGCCTGCATCCGATCAATATCCTCAGGACTCATGTCGCTCTGCTGAAGCTGATCCTTGAGCTGAAAACCTCCCGGTAGTTTCTCCAGTATGCCTTCCAGCGGCCCCATGTTTTTCAACTGGTCAAACTGTTTGTCTAAATCTTCCATCGTGATTTTACCTTCCATGAACCGCTGCTGCATTTCTTGCTGCTGCTTCTCATCAGCAGCTTCCTCGGCCTCTTCAATCAGCGAGAATACATCACCCATTCCCAGGATACGCGAGGCCATGCGCTCCGGGTAAAAGGGCTGCAGGTCATCAATTTTTTCACCGGTCCCAATAAACAGGATGGGCACTCCCGTAACTTCACGAGCACTTATTGCCGCTCCGCCGCGAGCGTCGCCCTCCATTTTAGTGAGAACAAGGCCGTCCAGCTCAACCGAACCGGCAAAATCGTCGGCAACATTCAGGGCTTCCTGGCCCATCATCCCGTCAATAACCAGCAAAACCTTCATTTCCGGCAATATATCAGCGAAATCGCTGATTTCTTCCAGCATTGGCTGGTCGATGTTCAAGCGGCCAGCCGTATCAATAATTAAGGGATTCATTCCTTCCCGGCGAGCCTGCTGGCGAACGTTGTCCAGGTCCTGACGGGGGTCATCATACTGGTGTTCATAGTAATCAAAATTATTTCCATCAGCAATTTGTTGTAGCTGCTCACGCGCTGCCGGACGCTTGTAATCTGCCGAATAAAGTAGCGGTTGCTTGCCTTCTTTTGAATAATGCCTGGCCAGCTTACCACAGGTGGTGGTTTTACCGGTTCCCTGTAAACCGACAAGCATCACGGGAAGCGGATTCGCCTCCCCGAGATCAAGCTCAGCCTGGTCACCACCAAGAATCTTCTCCAGCTCGCTGCGAACAATTTTGATAATTTGCTCGCCTGGCGACAGGCTCTCCAGCACCTCCTCGCCGACGGCCTTCTCCTCAACTCGATTAATGAACTTTTTAACCACCGAGTAATGAACATCTGCCGCCAGCAGTATCCTGCGTATCTCTTTAAGCCCGTCCTTGACTTCTTCTTCCGAGAGTTTTCCCCGGCCGCGCAATTTTTTGAACGTCTCGTTTAATTTTTTTGTTAACGAATCAAACATTGTCTTCTGTCTTCCTCCTTTTTTGAGCAGAATAAAAGGACCCGTTCAAAAAGCCTCCAGGTGTTTTTTTAACCTTTTACGTGCCGATTCTAACTCCTCTTCCTCCAGCAGACTTAAAATCTGTTTTAGTTCTACCTGACGGTGACGTTTCTGATCAAGAAATTTCAGCTCTGATTCTAATTTTTCCAGCTTACCCACAGCCCGCTTCAGAAGGTCGTGCACGGCCTGCCGGGAACAGTTTTCCGACTCCGCTATTTCTCCCAGGCTGAGGTCGCCCTGGTAATAAAACTCGAATATTTTCTGCTGGCGGGAAGTAAGCAGATTTCCGTAAAAATCAAACAGTCGATTTACCCGAACGGTTTTTTCTAACATTTCACTCTCCACTGAAGTGTTAAGTAATAATGGTTAACAGTAATATATTAAGCAAAAAAATGCAAGGGAAATCCTTTAGCGTGACCCTGATAATTTATCCGGGATTTCACCTTCCCGACCTCCATTTATTTATCAGGACACGGATTAACACGGATAAATACGGATTTTGGGCAAAACACTAAGATCTCTTTTTTTTAAAAAAACAGTTGTTTGTTTATCTGTGATTATCTGTGTTTATCCGTGTCCCAGTCGTAAACCCTTGTTGCGGGTTGCTGGTTGCGGGTTACGGGTTAAAACCTATAACTACAAACTGGAAACCTTAAAATGGATTGCGGATCGTTGTCCGCAATGACAAGCTTTAGGTCAAAACCATCCCCCCTTTCTTTTTCCCCCCTTGAAGGGGGGAAAGACAAAGGGGGGGAAATGGATTACGGGTCAAGTCCGCAATAACGACCGTTAGATCAAGTCTCAATGGCGTTGGAAGGTTTTGGGTCTGGCACTGAAACCAGAGGTGAGAGTTGAAGAAATTGGGGAGAAAAAAATTCAGTTACATCTGCGTTTAAAAACAGCCGAAAGTAGATTGTCTTCCGGATTAAAATGGATTTCGCCGGTCAATTGATCGACGACAAGAGTGTGAGCCAGGCGGCCGGCAAGCGACTTTTCAAACTTGTCAAATAGTTTCTGCAAGGAACCGGGTTGATCAAATTTAATCTGCAGCCGGCAGTCCTCCGTATCAGAAACTGTATAAATCTCAATCTCAACCCGAACAAACTCATCACTGCCGGTAATTTCAGGCAGGAAAAATCCCAGGATCTCATTACAAAATAGTCCAAGATAGACCGCACTATCCAGGTCAAGATATATTTCTTCTGTCAGTTTACAGTCAATGGCTACCTCTGAATGAAAATCAGACAGCGAAATAATATTGCTGCAAAGCTCCTTCAGAAATTTTTGGGCTTCAACATTATCCCGGGTATGTCCGGAGAGTGCATGGTCATGGACCGTTGACATAGTCTCAATTCTGCGGCGGGTTGAATCAAAAGCCGCCTGTAAAGCGGGCGAAATCTCTTCGCCCAGTTCAAACTGCTGCAGACGCAGTAAACTGGTAATAACCTGGAGGTTGTTGCCAACACGGTGATAGACTTCACGCAGCAGGTTTTCTTTATCCGCCAGCAGTTCCTTTAACTGACGTTCGCGCTGCTTACGTTCCGTAATGTCACGAACAAATTCGACTACCCCCGTCACTTCACCCGTGACTTCGTCTTTCATAGGATATGTGAATAACTCGAGATGATCTATTTCACTTTTGTCCAACCCCGGTACCACTTCTTTTTCAACCTCACCACTTTCCAGACTTCTCAATGTGGGGCAATTAGAACAGGGTTCGTTTTTATCATGATAAACCTGATAGCATTTTTTCCCTTTTAGAGGCGCATTTTTTTCATACCACTCTTCCATAGTGCTGTTGGTGTATCGAATAGTCAAATCAGGATTGATGACACTGATACCTTCCTGGATGCTCTCTAAAATGGAATTTAGTTGGAGCTTAGTTTCTTCTAACTCTTTTCTTGTCTCTTCGAGTTCAGTAATTTCAGCCTGGAGCTGCTGTTCCAACGCTTCAAGCTGCTGCACGTTAGCATCGAGTTCTTGGTTTTGAGCCTCAAGCTGTTGATTTGCCGCATCAAGCTGTTGATTGGCCGCATACAGTTCTTGTTCAGCCTGGACTCTTTCCGTTATATCTACCAGGTAGCCGAGAAAA
>CAZMIT010000050.1:0-10092 GCA_964566495.1 uncultured bacterium
ACTGCGTCCTTTCCTCGGTCGCATCTGTTAGCTACAATTCGTTAGAAAGTTGTGGTTTGTTAGTTAATCCTTTTTTATAATTTTTTATCAAGCGCAGTTCAAAACCTGTGTAAAATCGTTAACATGGATTGCCGGTCGGTGTCCGCAATGACGAACACTTGGTCCAACCCACGATGATAACAGGGACAGCAAACAAGTCCGCTTGTTATTAACGGTCGTCGAGAATTTCGATACCGGGCAGTTTCTGACCGCGAACCAGTTCAAGAGAAGCGCCGCCGCCCGTAGAAACGTGATAAAAATCATCAGTAAACCCGGCCATCTCAACGGCACTGGCGCTATCCCCACCGCCGACGATAACGCGGGCATCAAGGCCGGCCAGCTCTTGGGCAACTCTTGTCGTCCCCTCGGCGAATTCCGGGGCATAATCAAAAGCCCCAAAGGGACCGTTCCAGAAGACCAGATTAGCCACCCGGAGACGGGTTAAGAACATTTCCAGCGTCCGCGGCCCAATGTCCATGCCTTCCCAGCCGGGAGCTATTTCATCAGTTTTGGTAACCCTTGTTTCAAGCTTCTCAGACTCAGTATTCATCACGACATTGTCGACGGGAAGAACGAGCTCACCGCGGTAGCTGTCACGATTTTCCAGAATCCGCCGGGCTTCGTCGACAAAATCGGGTTCGACCATCGACTCGCCGACATCACCGCCACGGGCGACAGCAAAAGTATAAGCCATAGCGCCCCCGACAAGAACAATGTCAGCTTTTTCAAGGAAATGTTCAATGACAGGCAGTTTGTCACTTATCTTAGCACCGCCAAGCAGAGCGACAAAGGGGCGCTCGGGATTGTCCCGGGCCTCGGTTAATTTTTCAAACTCCCGTTCAAGCAAATAACCACCAACCGCCGGACGTAGATGCTCGGCGACGCCGGTCATTGAGGCATGTGCCCGGTGGGCAGTGCCAAAAGCGTCGCTAACAAATAGGTCGCCAAACCGAGCCAACTGTTCGGCGAATTGTGAGTCGTTAGCCTTTTCCCCCGGCTGAAAACGCAAATTTTCCAGCAGTCCGACCTGGCCAACTTCCAGTTCAGAAACCATCGCTTCCGCGGAGGAATTGACAGTATCTGTAGCGGTTAGAACCTTGCAATCCAGTAGATTTTCGAGCGGCTCAACTACCGGCTGCAGCCGGTATTCTTCTACAACTTCTCCGCCGGGGCGACCGAGGTGACTCATTAAGACGGGAATAGCTCCTGCCTCCAATAAATGACTAATTGTCGGAACAGCAGCTTGCAGACGAGTTGCGTCAGTTACCCGGCCGTGGTCATCCAGGGGGACGTTAAAATCGACCCGAACCAGCACTTTTTTCCCTTCAAGTTCGAACAAATCATCAACAGTTTTCTTAGGAAATTTCATTTTTTACAGCTCCCGGTCAGGTCACGATGTCGATGAGATCAATCATGCGACAGGAGTAGCCCCACTCGTTGTCATACCAGGCCAACACCTTGACATGGTTGTCATTCATAACCATGGTCTTCTCGGCGTCGACAATAGAAGAATGGGGGTTACCGATATAATCGGAGGAGACGAGTTCCTCCTCTGTATAATCGAGAATACCATTCAGCTCGCCCGCGGCAGCTTCTTTAAAGGCGGCGTTAACATCTTCTGCGGTAACTGACTGAGAGACCTGGGCAGCCAGGTCAACAATAGAACCGTCGGGCACCGGTACGCGCAGGGCCATGCCATCCAGTCGCCCTTCAAGTTCAGGCAATACCTCGGTAGTCGCTTTGGCAGCCCCGGTTGAGGTTGGAATAATGGAGACAGCGGCGGCCCGCATACGTCGATAATCCTTGCCTGCCGGACCGTCCAGTATGTTCTGGGTTGAGGTGTAAGCGTGGGTAGTTGTAACAACCCCGGACTCGACACCAAATTTATCGTGCAATACCTTGACCACCGGTGCCAGGCAGTTGGTAGTGCAAGAAGCATTGCTAATTATAGCATCGCTGTCGGGATCATATTCATCATCATTAACCCCGATAACTGTGGTTAAGTCGGGATCCGTGGCCGGAGCTGAGATCAGAACTTTGTCGGCCCCGGCTTCGAGATGTTTGCTAGCTCCTGCCCGATCACGAAAAACACCGGTTGATTCAAGCACGACATCGACTCCCAGCTCCTCCCAGGGGAGCTCAGCCGGGTCTTTGACGGAAAGAAGTTTAACTGACTTGTCTCCGACAATCATTTCCTCGCCGTTTAATTTGACATCTTTTTCATAAGTCCCGTGAACTGAATCGTATTTAAACAGATGAACCATTCGATCACGAGGCGCTATATCGTTGATAGCAACAATTTCACGTCCTTCGTCTAAGGCGGCTCTCACCACCATACGACCAATTCTACCAAAACCGTTCACTGCAATCCTTGTTGTCATTGCAATCCCTCCGTTAAAGATTAATTAAGATTCCTTGTCAAATGCTTCTCTTACTTTGCGTTTTAAGGTCTTCCCAGCTCTGAACTTTGGCACACTGCGTTCCGGTATATCGATCTCCTTTTCATGATCACGCGGGTCGACACCGCGACGACCACGGTGCTGCTGGACCTCAAAAGAACCAAAACCATGCAGTGAAACTCGACTGTCCGGCGAGCTGGTCAGCTGTTCACCTATTAAGTCAATTAACTCATCCAGCATACGCTTACACCGGCGGTTAGATACGTCAAGCCGGGAAGCCAGCTTTTCGATCAATTCCGAGGTCGTGAGCTTGTCCTTGCTCAAAATTATCCCCCCTGTGAGTTTAAGAGTTAAACCCTCATTATCCTTGGCAATCATTATAAAAAAATTGTTTACTAAATGAAAGAGCTAAGCCAAATTATTGCCAAAAAAGTTTTAGCCCCAAGCCTATCCGCAGTCTTACCACATCCTGATCTAAAACCTACCGAAACTTCTCCCCTCCCCTGGAGGAGGGAATTAAGGGGGGAGGAATTTTTGGAGACCGCTTCGTGAGGTTCTGCCCCTAATTTCTGGAGCGTTGACTTAACGTTTAGCAGGATGTAAGCGAATAACGTGCCGGGTTTTGACCTATTGGTGGGCCGCGCGGACCCCGCGTTAATTGTTCAAACAGAGTAGCTTGCTACAAAAATGAGCTCCATTTTTGACAGATGAATCTGTGAAAGAGAGAATGAAGGTTAGAATATATTGGGGCAGAACCAAGCAACAGAACAGTGTCGTGAGGTAGAACTGCGAGCAAGACTCCCTTTAGCCAAGCAGTTGGGACGCGGTGGAACCCTGCAGGTTCATCGCCTGTCCGAGCGTCGAGACACCCGCCTGTGTGGTAATCTGATCCTGGGCGAGCTCAGTTGCCTCCGCGGCCATATCAGCGTCGCGGATTTGACTTTCAGAAGCCATGATGTTCTCTTCCATCACCTGGAGAAAGTCAATTGCTCCCTCGAGCCGGTTTTGCACAGAACCGATGTTAGCGCGTTCAGTGGAAACTTGATTTATAGCCGTATTAAGGGTTTCAATAGCCTCTCCGGCGCCGCCTTCCTCAGTTACGTCAATTTCATCGACTCCAAGCGCTTCCGTGCTCATCTCGGAAATAGAAATTGAAACCGTTTCGTCGCGATCAGGTCCGGCATGCAGTTCAATTGCAGCCTCGGCATCGCCGCTCAACAGCTCTTGCTCATTAAAGGACACAGTTTCAACGGAGCGATCAATCTCCTCCATAATCTGATCCATCTCCGCCTGGATCGCCGAGCGCCCGGCCTCACCTGTGATATCGTTAGAAGCCTGTATTGACAGCTCGCGCATGCGTTGCAGATTAGACTGTATTCCCTGGACGCCTCCTTCAGCGGTCTGGAGCATAGATACGCCGTCCTGGAGGTTCTGCACTGACTGAGAGGTCCCACGGATCTGGGCGCTCATACCCTCCGATATAGCCAGCCCTGCGGCATCATCGGCGGCAGTATTTATCTGCAGTGCGGAAGCCATCCGATTCAGACGAGTTTCCATATCACTGGCTGAACTGGAAATATGTCGCTGTGCGGAGAGAGCGTTCAGGTTGGTGTTAATTGATAGTGAAGACATGGTGATCTCCTCCCTGGATTAGTAAATATCCTGACATCCCTGTTTGTTCCACTACTATTTATACTACATTTTGGCCAATTTTTCAAGTTTTTTCTTGCTAAAAAGTAGAATAACGCCCTGAACCCGGAATGATGTCGATAACTTTTGACTGATGCAAGGGCGATAACTTAAAGAGAAAGCGCCGGCAATAACGCACCTGTTGGAAGGTTTGAGCAGCTCAGGTTAGAGAGCGGGCAAGACACACAGGTAGGCGGGTTAGACATTTTCATCAAAACGACGGCTAATTACTTCTTCGTCTCTTCTTTCGCCCTGCATGTAGTGTTTTATTAGTTTGCCTGAATTGTCGAGCGACTCGATTTCACGTTTAATTTCGTTCATTCTCTGCTTGAACAATTCCTCAGTTTCTTCACGTAAGGAACGAAACTTGTTGAGAAGCTCTTTAAAACGGACCGAGGGTGAGGAATCCTCAACCTGGGAGATGATTTGCTCGACAAGTTCGTCCTGCTTAGAAATTTTTTCATCAATCTCATCGGGCTCAATATGATCTGCCTGGAGAAGTGAGTGTATCTCCTCTTCGACGCGAATTAATCTCCGGCCTGCTTCCTCCGGGTCAACCGGTGAAGGAGATGTCGCCATAGGGAGATTCATCAGATTGTGAGGATTTTGAGCCGTCCGACGAGGATTGATTGGACGATGAGCTGGATTGCTCGCCCTGGACCCGGGAGTCAGTTTGGCTGGTTGCCCCGGCGAGATTGGAACGCCCCGTCTGCCTTTTTGCTTTTTCGTAGGTCATGCCCTTCTCGTTAATTATTTCATCCCAGGCCGAATAAAGGTCTTCCATTACTTCAAGAGCCTGCTCGATAAACTGGGGGTCCTTTTTAACGTTACTTTGGACAAGACTGTGCAGGGTAAAGTCATAGAGCCGATAGAGGTTGTCGCCCGTCTCCCCCATAACATCCATATCCAGCGAGGCCATCAGCTCAGTCACGATATCCTGGGCCTTCAAATTCTTGTTGTGGCTCTTCTCGTAATTATTGTTTTCCATAGCCTCCCGCGACTG
Organism: uncultured bacterium; assembly: GCA_964566495.1. GTDB lineage: Bacteria > T1Sed10-126 > T1Sed10-126 > T1Sed10-126 > T1Sed10-126 > T1Sed10-126. The sequence goes on from CAZMIT010000050.1 coordinate 5,131, forward strand.
TTTCATAAATTTAATTGCACCGTCGTAGAGCATCAGTAATATCTGCTCGCGCGATGCCGTATTGATTTGAGTGTTTTTATAGGCGTCCAGGGGATCGGAAGCCATCATTTAGCCTCCTATATAGCTCAAAATGTCTGGTATTTGCACATTTATCGTTATCCAGTACATACTTCGACATAGTTATAATAAAAGTTAAGACTTAATTTTCAACCTCTCCTTACTTCCCACCAGAACCTACCGAACTCCCAGTCATTGCCGGGGACGTATAACGTCCCAAGGCTTGACCCGGAATTAGATTAGTAATCGGTAATCAGTAACTTCAACATCGACTACCGATTACTTAATTTCAAATGGATTGTGGAGCGGCGCCCACAATGACTATAGATACGTCAAATCAAAAATAATGCCGTAGCCGCCAAGCAAGCACAAAAATTATATCAACGGTTACTATTCAGGTTTAAATACTTCAGACTCCTCTCCATAACTCGCTTAAAGGCCGGGCCTGCCACTTCACCGCCGTAGCGACCTTTTTGAGGCTCGTTGGCGATTATATTAACAGCGAGCGCCGGCTTTTCTACCGGACCGAAACCAATGAACGAGGCCATAACTTTGTCTTCGTGGTACCCCCCTTCTTCGAGGTCAGCTTTCTGCGCCGTGCCGGTTTTACCGGCCAGCTTGAAATCATTTGAGGCGGCCGCCCGGCCGGTACCTCTGCTAACAACCCCACGCATATATTTGCGCAGTTCAGCGGCCGTTTCAGCCTCTAAAACCCGTCGGACCTCGGTCACCTCGCTGACCTCATTTTCTTCCCCAGACACTTCCTTTGCCTTCATAATTCGCGGTTTAATGAGCTTCCCCCCGTTAACAGCGGCTGACAACGCAGTCACTTCCTGGAGTGCTGTTGCCGAAACTCCCTGGCCGATCGCCACGCTTGGCTGGGTAATTGCAGACCAGCGGGCCGGGCGCCGCAAAGTGCCACGAGCCTCTCCCGGTAATTCAATCCCTGTCCGATTGCCAAAGCCGAAGCGCCGCAGATGCCGGTAAAAATCCTCGCGGTCCATCTGTTCAATAGCTTTAGCTGTGCCGACGTTACAACTTTTAATTAAAATCTCAGGAAGATCGATATCGCCGTGTTTGGCGTAGCAGCGCAGCGTATAATCAGCGTTCGAAAAATGTTGATGTCCCGGACAATTAAAGGTTGAATCAGAATCAACGTCGCCGGCCGCCATAGCACTACCAATAGTCATCACTTTAAAGGTTGAACCCGGTTCGACAGGATCGGCTATCGCCCGATTACGCCATAATTCTTCCGGTTTTTTTTCATATTGGTTAGGATCAAACCCGGGCACGTTGGCCATCGCCAGAACTTCGCCGGTATTAGGTTCCATAACCACTCCCATGGCACTTTTAGACTGGCTAGCCCGCACCATACGTCGAAGCTCTTCCTCCAGATAATGTTGTATGGTCTGATCGATAGTCAGAACAAGATTTAGGTCCTGAAACTCCTTATCGCCCCCGGACAAAAAATCGTCGAATTGACGCTCGACGCCTTCCAGACCATAGTTGTCCAGCCCGACAAATCCTAAAACATGGGCAGCAAGCTCTTCATTTGGATAAATACGCTCATATTCGGGGACAAGACCAAGACCGGGGACATCAAGTTCACCCATTTTTTGGGCACGACGATCGTCTAATTTTCGTTCCAGCCAGACAAAGTATCTATCCTGCTGTAGTCGTGTATAAATTTCGGGAGCCGAAAGCTCAATAAGTGGCTCCAGCAGCCGAGCGATCTCCCAGCTACTGCTGATCATTCGAGGGTTGGCATAAAGAGAATATCTCTGGGTGCTTATCGCCAGGGTATTCCTTTCCCGGTCAACTATGCTCCCCCGTGGGGCGTCCAGTTCACGCTCTTCTGTGCTCATCTCTCCCCACTCGGGAGAATACCAGGGTTTTATCAACATAATGTGTATTGAAATTAGGAAAATTAGCCCAAAAAGGAGAGAAAAAATAACCAATAAAATCAAAGACCGCCTGGTTATCTTTGCTCGCAGTCCAGCCATTGTCTCAGCCCACCAGGCCGACGCGTCCGAGCGGCCAGTATATAAAAAAGGCGCGCCCGAGCAACTTGCTCTGGGGCACAAATCCCCAATAGCGAGAGTCCTCGCTGTGCCCGCGATTGTCCCCGAGAACAAAATAAAGCGGTTCCTCAATCTCAATTTCCTGAAGCGGTTGACCGGCGAGATAAATCACACCGTCCCGCTTGACAACATCATCTGGATGCAGCTGTTTTAAATAAGAGATATAGAACTGTTGCTCATAATCAGGAAGATCGGTCAAATCAACCCGCTCGCCCACCTCCGGGACATGAATTGGTCCAAAGTCGGCCGGCAGGCCCGAGCGATTTGAGTTATCCCAGCTGCGTGCGGCCACCTTTATTTCATGGTTATTAGCCTCTTGATACAGCCCCATCACGTCCCCGTGAAGATTCAAGGGGGTCTCGGCGTTCTGCTCGCCGAGGACCAGCCGATTGTTCACTTGCAGATTATCGGCGGCGAAGCGCAGGGTGTCGTCTCCCGCTTCCCGAAGTTGGTTAGCCTCATAACCATGCAGAAAAATTTCGCCACCAACCCGCTGACGAACAACAGTATCTCCGTCAAGAAACAGATTATGTTCGCGCAACTCAACTTTGTCACCGGGAAGTGCAATTAACCGTTTTACAAAATCCTTATCCGGCGAGGGAGGATACTCGAATACAATCGTTTCCCAGCGGCGAGGCGACCGAAGGTAATAGATAAACTTATTCACAAAAATATGATCGTTGATTTGCAGAGTATTTTCCATAGAACGTGAAGGAATATAAAAAGCCTGTACCACATATGGACGAATGACTCCAAAGACCAGAATGGCAGCGATAAGAGCGATGCGAAGTAGCTCCCGACCGGCCTTAGAAATTCCCAGACCAAGCAACAATACACCGGCCAGGACCCAGGCCAGCGGCAGTTCCCCCTGAACGACAACAACCGCTGAAAATAGCAAATATAGCCCAACCAGCTCCGCCCATTCACGAAAATCACTTTTTGCTTCAGGGGGTAGAAACAACCAGTTTAAAAAATCTTTTAGCACTGAACATCACCTAATTTATAGTTGAAAGGGGGTATCGTGTTATCTAATTTTCGCCAGCCTAAAAATTCATGTTAACGGGAGCTATCCAGTCTGGCAGAGGCTCGGGGGGGATGTCCTCCCAGAACCTGTTCAGGTTACTATTCAACAGCTCCTCTTGTTCCCCCACTTCTTCAGCCCGCTCAGCTCCCTGGAAGAAATTAACCACAGCCGCCTCTTCCTCGCCCTGTAACTCGCGAATCAAGCCACGCTGATTAAACAGAGTCGGTTCTTCGAATCCAGCGTCCTCCGCCCGATCAAGGTATTCGTCCGCCTGATCCAGCATCTCAGCCCCCAAGTATGACGAAGCAATATTATACAATAACTCCGGACTATCTTCGAGGACATCCGGATGCTCGCGCAGTTCTTCGAACTCATCCAGGGCGAGCAAATACAGCTCGGCCTCGTAATAAGCGCGACTTAAATTTTTGATAAACTCGAGGCGCTCCAGTCCATATTCACGGGCCAGCTCCAGATGAGCGACAGCGTGTGAAGGCGAGTCCAATTCAAACAGATAAATTTCACCGACTATACGTTCGATTTCCGGTTCCCGGGGCTGAATTTCCCGCGCCCTTTCAGCCAGAGGTATCGCCCGACCCGCCTGATTTTGAGCCCGAAAGCTAAACTCAGCAAGCGTCCACCAGCCCAGCGAATCAAGCGGATAAAGGCTCCGATAAGCGTAGAATCGGTCATCGCCAATCAGATAGGGCCGAACAGAGGGCCAGCGGCGCTCAATGGTTAAATGACGCACCAGAACTTCCAGCGCTCGCGGATGATAGGGAGTATCGACCAGGGCTGTCTCATACATACGAATCGCGGCGTCCTCGTTTTCCAGCTCGAACCAGGCGTCTCCCCGGTAGACATAATCGTCGGCCAGCAGCTGATCAAAACGGTTCCAGCTGCGTCTCTCCTCGATTGGTACGGCGGCATCAAGCCGATTGAAAAGACGGGCTGAAGCAGTAGCGGCGCGACTGTAATCTTCATCCGCCAGGGCAATATCACGCTCCAGACGGTCAATTGATGCGTCTCCCCAGCGATGGGTCCCCGCATACTCAAAATCAGCCATAGCCTCCCTCAAATTTCCCAGCTCTAAGTTAGCACGAGTAGTAAAGATAAAACCTGCCCCCTGGACCTGAGGGTCGAGCTGTAGTTCCTCCCCCAGTTCTAAAAGTTCTTCCCAGTTGCCCTCCCTAAGTAAATATTCAGCGTAAATTTTTCTGGTATAAGGACCGACCGGGTTACCAAAATATTCATCGTAATTATCTGTAAAACGGTCGAGTTGATCATCCTGCAGCAACGTCCGTAAATAATCAGCGGCAAACTTATCGGGTTCGCTGATCAGGGCTCCATCACCCAGGTAACCGAGACGGAAGAAAAACTCAGCGCGATGATAGTTTTCAGCTTCCGCCGCCGACTGAATCTGGCGGGTCAGTAGCACTTCGATGCCCGGCAAAACAAGGTAAATAATTAACAGGTAGGTAGCCAGCAGAGCAAGCAACCCCCAACCGCTCTTCTTAATCCAGCCGGGCACCTCAAACTCTTCGGGTTCAGGTAATTCATCCGGAGAGAGATAATCCCCCGGGAGCTCTTCCTCCGGTTCCTCGGCCTCTTCTTCCGCTTCTTCCTCTTCTTTCTCCGCTTTTACCCGATCTACCTCCCGCTCCAGCACCTCTTTTATTGAGGTCTCTTCTCCCTCGGGCTCGGCCTCTGCTTCCTCTTCCTCCTCTGTTTTTCCTTCGACCTCAGCTTCTTCCAGCTCCTCGTCATCTGCAGTTTCTTCCTGGCTTTCCTCGGTCGCTTCCT
>CAZMIT010000051.1:0-2354 GCA_964566495.1 uncultured bacterium
TAATGAATTTGAATTAGCTTTCAGCTTTTGGCTTTGAGCTTTAAGCTGGTGTTTTGCGGATCGTAGTCCGCAATGACGAACGTTAGCCCGTATTATTCACGACAGCACCACTGACTTGAATAATTCGGGTTAGATCAAGTTCCTCCCTCACCTGTGTCCTCTCCCTCGAAGGGGAGAGGAATTCAGTCAAGAACTGATCGTAGTTTGTAATGACAGAATCATTAAGGTCTGGGCAGTGGAACTCTTTGCTGATATTACTGACAATTAATGTTAAAATTTTTTTGGTAGGTAATGACGGTGAAGAGCTGTAGAGGAATCCCGAGTTAAGGAAGCGATTATGGAAATTATAAGTAAAATTTGGACGGTTGGATACAGGATAGCCCGTCTTTTTAAGCTGGACCGGGTTTTGTTGTTTTTTCTCTTTATGACCGGCAGTTACCTGGCCTTCGCCCCGGTAGACGTAAGTGGTGCTGTAGTTTTATATTTCTTGCCGCTCTCCTTTTTGCTCCATTTGCTCTACATGCTGTATCTGGCGCGGACTAAGAATCCCGTCCCCTCAAGATCCAACGTGGCGGCGCGAAAAATTCGTACTTACATAACACCCGTAATCGGAGAACAGCCGTGGTTGGAATTGACGCTAACAATAATTTTTCTGGCGGCAATTTATTTCACCGGTTTCTATCCCTACTGGTCGCTGTTGTTAGCTTTTTTATTTGTCCTGGGCGCTGCTTATCTTCAGAATCGTAAATTACTGGGTCCGATTTTTATGGGCTTAACATATGCCTTGACAGTACCGGCGGGTGCTTTGCCAGCCGGTAGTGAAATATTCAGTGCTGAGCTTTTTCTGCTCGCAGGCGTGCCTTTTTTCTGGGGGATAGCTTCAGACCTTTACCGGCAAGCGGTGGTTTATTACCACGGTGAAATGTCATCAGAGGAGCTTCTTGTCGGAATATTGGGGGACGGGGTTGTTCTCTGGCTTATTCGATTTATTTATATAGTTGTTTTTTTATGTTGGCTGGCGTTCGCCCGTCTTCAGAATCGGACAGAAATTTATATTGGTGCGATTGTCTTACTGGCAATATTTGTATTTTTACGCCATTTTTATACTGACTACAGCAGTGTGCGCTCGATGAGTCTGCAGCGTCGCCGGATAGGACCGCTGTTTGGTATTGGTTTTTTAATAATCAACTTTTTCCGGGCTATTTATGGTATTTAGCCTTATTTTATGGGTTTGAATTTAGGATTGACGAGCAATTCATTTCACCTCCCTTTGTCTTTCCCCCCTTCAAGGGAGGAAAAGGAATGGGAGGATAGTTTTCGGGTCGCTTGCTCGGGGTGACGAAACACTGGATATTTTGTCAGGATCACGCTAAAAAGTATTAATCGTTCGAAAGGCGGTAAATTATGTCGTCTGGCGCTTGTAAGGACCTGCAGATAACCGTATTGACAGAAAACGGTGACTACAGCGTTTCCACGAATGACACCTTTGCCCGGGTTCTTTACGACTACGGGTTACAGACCACGACGCGGCGTGTTTTTCCGTCAAATATTAAGGGAGCCCCGAGTCGTTATTTTATTCGGACCGGGAGTAGCGCTAAAATGGCGCTCCGTTCTGATTCTGACTTAGCACTTATATTGATTGAAGATCTGGCAGATCGTGTTTTGTCCCGGCTCCGTGAGGGGGGGCTGGTCATCTACGACCCCGGTAGTTCCGCCGGCGAAAAAATTGACGCTGCCCTGGAAAGTAATAATAGCAGCTCGATTTTTTATCGTGATTCGGTCAATTACTGTTCGGTGCCGCTAAAGCAACTGGCCGGTGATAATTTTGAGGATTACCGGATGAAGCGGGTCATGCGGAACGTGATATACGTTGGATTTTTATCATATCTATTTGGGCTTCCAGCTGCCGAAGTAAATGATGGTTTCGCGGAAAATTTTGCCGACAAGGGTGAAAAAATAGTTGATAACAATTTGAAGGCTCTTAAATTGGGGCGGGATTATGCTGAAAACTTAAATTCATTAACTGATGAATTTCAATTGAACCGCAGCCGATGTGAAAGAGATACGCTATTTATGCGAGGAAACGATGCGACGGCGCTGGGGGCGGTAATGGGCGGTTGCACTTATGCCAGCTGGTATCCGATTACCCCGGCAACTTCACACGGTGAGAACCTTGAACGTTACGCCCAACGCTACCCCCTGGTAGTGGAGCAGGGGGAAAACGAGGACTCCTGTTTAGGCCGTGCTCTCGGAGCTTCCTGGGCGGGCGCCCGTGCCTCGGTATCCACAAGCGGTCCCGGTTTTTCAAATATGGCAGAGTTTGTAGGTTACAGTTCTTTTACTGAAATTCCCGT
>CAZMIT010000051.1:2454-4910 GCA_964566495.1 uncultured bacterium
GTTTTTCAAATATGGCAGAGTTTGTAGGTTACAGTTCTTTTACTGAAATTCCCGTGGTAATTTTTAACATACAGCGCTGCGGCCCCTCGACTGGTATGCCTACCCACACCAAGCAGGGTGATTTACGTGCAGCGCTGCATATTAGCCACGACGAATCACCGCGGGTTGTCTTAACTCCAAGTACAGTAGAACAACTTTACAGCTACTCCTGGCAGGCTTTTAACATAGCAGCCCGCTATCAAATGCCCGTTATTTTGCTTTCCGACCTGGAGCTGGGGTTATCCCATTTCACAACAGAAAAGTTGGATTATCCAGATGAACCGGTTGATGAAGGAAAAGTTTTATCTCCGGCGGAACTGGAGGAGCTTGAGGAATACAGCCGCTATGAGGACGTTGACGGCGATGGCGTCTGTCCGCGAACTTTACCGGGTCAGGGGCCGCCTTACGTCACCCGTGGAGCTTATCATACCCCGGAAGCCCGGCTCTCTGAAGCGCCGGAAGATGCGCGAGAAAAGATGGAAAGACTTTTTAAGAAAATGACAACCATGAAAGAAAACAACGACCTGCCGGCGCCCGAGGTTGAAATTTGCAATTCAGCAGGAGCGGGGGCGATAGTTTTTGGGTCGACCCGTTACGCGTTTGAGGAGGCTCGTGAAAAGCTGACAACGGAAGGAATAGAGCTCAGCCTGTTTGATTTACCGGCTTTATCTCCTTTTCCAACGGAAGAGTTACACGAATTTTTTAATCAACACGAGAAGATTTTTATAATCGAACAGAACTACAGCGGTCAGCTAATGTCATTAATTCAAGAAAAAGTGGGTCACGACTACGATTTCCAGTCATTGCGTTCTTACGACGGCAGATATATGAACGCCAGCATAATTGAAGAAAGAGTGAAGGAGAGTTTGCTCAATGAGCGGAAATAATGAGAGTAAGAAAAAATATAGTCCGGCGGATTACGAGACCGACAGCTCGGCCAACCTTTGTCCGGGTTGTGGGCACGCCCTCATAACCAGGGCGCTCAGGCAGGCAGTTTCGGAGTTGAATCTTCCGCCGGAGAAGCTCAACGTAGTCGCCGGCATCGGCTGCAGCGGTAAAACTGTAGCTGAAATAAAGGCAAACGGCATTCATACCCTGCATGGTTGTCCGGCTCCGGTGGCCATGGGGTCACAGGTTACTAACCCAGATCAGGAACACGTGTTGATTAGCGGCGACGGGGATAGCTGGGCGATAGGCTCGGGGAAGATGATCGCACTTTTACGTACTAACCTAAATCTCCTTTACATTTGTGAAAACAACGGTACTTACGGGCTTACCCGCGGTCAGCTTTCTCCGACAACCAAAATAGACAGTCCGACACGCTGGGGCATGGTGAGTGACATCCCTCCGGTTGACGGCATTGGTATTGCCATGGTCAGTGGCGCTACTTATGTTGCACGCGGTTTCTCGGCCCGTCAGGAGCTGCTGGTTGAACAGATCAAAGGCGGTATTCTGCACGACGGTTTGGCCTACCTCGAGGTTTTTAGTCCCTGCCGGACGTTCAACGATCACGAGGGTAGCCACCACAGCTACAAATACTGTCAGCAGCATGCCAGGGATTTCCCTAAAATATCGGTTGACGACATTGAGGCGGATTATCCCAGTGACTCGGAACTTGAACACAGTTTTACTTACGAAGAGGAGGGACAGCAGTTTGGGCTTGAATTTGACAACCTGGACGAGATGCCCGACTACGATCCAACCGATTTGAACCTGGCTCTTAAAACCTGGGAGGATTACTGGACTGAACAGATAATTCCACTTGGCTTGCTTTATATTGACGACTCCCAGAGGGCTCATCACGAACGTTTTTACAGCGACGAAGACGATTACATAGCGACTTTAGAACCGGAAGAAACACGCCCCTCCCGCGAGGATTTTTCCATAATACTTGATCAATTCCGCTAAAAAATCAATCATTAAAAATCAATCGTACCAGAACTTTTTGCAGGCGCTGCGGAAGAAGACAAGCCAGGGAGCGACGATAAATTTAGCAAACCAGAGGAAGGACTGTATACAGTTAAAACGGTGGAACTTGCGGGCTGATGTTTTTGCCGGTGGATCGACAACAAGGCCAAATCTTTTGTTCTGGTTCCAGGCTCTGCGTGCCAGACTCAGGGCCAGCCAGATTTCCTCGGAAGCGTAAACTTTTTCACTGAATTTACCCGCCTGAAAGAAAGCCTCCTTTTTAACCCAGAAATAGCTACCGGCGGCGAGGGGGAAAAGTCTCATCAGCAAGTTCCAGCCCCACAGGCCCAGGCGGGCATACCAAGGAGCTGGGGGACGAAAGGTAAGGTGGGCGCCACCACCCAGGTAATTACCTGAGCACATTTGGTTGACAGTTCGATCCAGCAGAGCCGGGGAGAGGTGGGTGTCGGCGTCGAGGAAAAGAAACCAGTCGCCCCGGGCCTGCTCGG
>CAZMIT010000051.1:5010-9864 GCA_964566495.1 uncultured bacterium
GAGAGGTGGGTGTCGGCGTCGAGGAAAAGAAACCAGTCGCCCCGGGCCTGCTCGGCGCCGGCGTTTCTTACCCGTGAAATCTGTCTTTTTGGTTCTCGGACAAGGCGGGCACCGGCCTGCCGCGCTATTTTTGCTGTCTGATCCGAGGAACCGTTATCGACGACAATAACTTCCGTCTTCAACTCAAGCCCCTCGACGCTATCGCGGAGAGAGTTTAAAGATTGAGGGAGTTGTTCCGCCTCGTTATAGGCGGGCACAATTATGCTGAGGAAGACATCATTTATTGACCGGTCAGGATGTGAAACCTGAGAATTTTCCTTCAACAGGTCAGGTGGAGAGCGGCCGCAACGTCTACACCCTCGTCATCCAGTTCATTAAACTTCTGCACAGCGCTTGCCGTGGGCAGACTTTTGTATTCTATCTCCTGTTTCTCCAACTGCTTTTTCGTCCGCGAAGTCAGGCTCATCCGGCTGTTGGCTCCTTCACCAAAAACAATAAAGTCAGGGTCCCGACCGATAATTTTCTCAAGGTCAGCGGGAACCACCCGGTGGCCGCTTTCTCGCCACCAGTCGTGCAGCCAGTCACGGTGCAGGATAAAATCACTGCTTTTGGTATTGCCGTCCACCTTAACCCGGCCAAAACTGTAATCGCTCAGTCTCATTGGGACCACCTCTATGGTTAAAGTAGGGCTATTTTTTTGCTTGCTTTAATGTTAAAATACATATCAATTTTTGACCAGAAGATAGTTACTTATGACAAAAACGTCTATCAATTCCCTCTCCCCTGGGGGGAGAGGGTTTGGGAGAGGGGAAAACAGTCTTAAAACCGTAATTTCACCCCCCTTTGGGTTTCCCCCCGTCAAGGGGGGAAAGATGCGTTGGAAGATTCTATACTTATAAAAAAATAATTTTAGGAGATGATTGAGTTGTTTTCTGATAGTGTTGGTGAAGTCGATCCGGAAGTAGCAGAAGCGTTGGAGGCGGAAGTTGGCAGGCAGGAGAATAATATAGAACTGATTGCTTCAGAAAATTTTGTCAGCCGGGCTGTGCTTGAAGCCGCCGGCTCTGTGATGACCAATAAATACGCCGAGGGTTACCCCGGCAAGCGTTACTACGGTGGCTGTGAGAACATGGACACAGTAGAAAACCTGGCAATTAAAAGGGCCTGTGAACTTTTTGATTGCGAGTATGCCAACGTGCAGTCCCACTCGGGAAGTGGCGCCAACATGGCCACCTACATGGCTTTGATTGAACCGGGCGATACAATCATGAGCATGGACCTCAGTCACGGTGGTCACCTGTCGCACGGTGCTCCGGTTAGCTTTAGTGGTAAGTTATATGATATCGCTCACTATCGGGTGAGCGAGGAGTCGGAAGTAATTGAGCCGGAAGAGTTGTTCCGGGTCGCCGAAGAATGTGATCCGGACATTGTCCTTGCCGGTTACAGCGCTTATCCTCGCGAAATTCCTTTTGACGTCTTCCGTGAGGTGGCCGACAAACACGACGCTTATTTTGTGGTGGACATAGCGCATATTGCCGGACTTGTTGCGACCGGTCATCATTCGAGTCCTTTTCCCGAGGCGGACGTTGTTACTTCCACTACTCACAAGACGCTACGAGGCGCTCGCGGTGGTCTTATCTTAACCAACAACGGTGAAATCGCTGAGAAAATTGATAAAACTATCTTTCCGGGCACCCAGGGTGGTCCTTTAATGCACCAGATAGCCGCCAAGGCGGTTGCTTTCAAGGAGGCTCTGAAGCCGGAGTTTTCCGACTACCAGGAACAGATTAAGAAAAACGCTGTTCGGTTCGGTGAAGAGCTTTCTGATCGTAACTTTCACATCGTCTCCGGGGGTACCGACAACCACCTGTTGCTGGTCAATCTGAATCCTAAGAAGATAACCGGCAAGAAGGCGGAAAACATTCTTGACGAGGTGGGTATCACGGCTAATAAAAATACTGTGCCGGGTGAGACACGTTCGCCATTTATTACCAGCGGAATAAGACTGGGCACGCCTGCAGTTACTACAAGGGGGATGAAAGAGGATGAGATGGCCCGGATAGCGGAGTTGATAGACCGAGTCGTCTCCAACCCTGACGACGCGGACGAACACCGGGCAGTGGCCCGTGAAGTTAGTGAGTTGACGGCCAAGTTTCCGCTGTATCCTTTCATTGAGGAAGGATTCGCTGCGGCCGGGATCAGTTGAAGTAGATCGCCGCAATTTTTGATTAATTGTTAGAGTCCCGGGGATCACTTTGAGGACGAATATCGTTTTAGTTTTTGACTTATCGGTCGTCATTGCGGGCTTGACCCGCAATCCATTTTAAATTGTCTTATATGGGACACGGATGAACACAGATAGCCACAGATAAATACAACGGATAAACAAACAAATGTTTTAAAAATTTTGTTTAATTCTGTCAAAAAATCCGCATTTATCCGTGTTAATCCGTGTCCTACACATGGATTCCGGCTCGGAGGCCGGAATGACGAGCTATACAGCATTTGACAGTAGGATTCAAACAAGTATATTATAAGTTAGAGCGTAATTTAAAGGAGCGTGGGGAAAATGTTCAGTAACTCGGTTGCGGGAATAAGTGATGCTTTTAGCAGGCAGGCAGCATCGGCGGAACGTCTGGCCGGTCTGGGAGCTTCAGAAGCAGCCGACGAGGTAGATCTGGCGGCCGAGACAACGGAACAGTTAACCAGCCGACATGCAGTCGTCGTCAACACGGGGGCTATAAATAGAGCTGATCAGATGCTGGGTGAGCTGCTGGATATTATAGCTTAGTCTGCGTCCTCGTCTTCCTGTCTGTTTTTCTCTTTATCAATAATATCCTTTAATTCTTTAATTTTTTCTTTAACTGACTCATCTTCGGTATCTGCTTCTTCGGCGCTGGCATCCGTATTTTCAGCCTTAGTCTCCTCTGCTTCTTTTTTCTCATCCGCATCCTCATCTTCATCTTCCATGGGCGGTAATTCTTCACCGGCCATCAGCGCCTCAATTTCTTCCGAGTTAAGGGTCTCACGCTCGGAGAGAATATCTATCAGGCGATCGAGTTTGTCCTCATTCTCAATCATAATTCCCCGCGCGTGCTCAGTTGCTTCCTCAATTATTTCCGAGACAGCCTGATCGATTTTCTGAGAAGTTTCCTCGCTGTATTCACGCTTGTGACCCATTTCTTCTCCGAGGAAGACGTTGCCGTTAGAATCCTGGAAGGCAACGTTACCCAGGGCGGTGCTCATTCCCCACTGCAGAACCATTTTACGGGCCATTTTAGTAGCGCGCCGCAGATCATCCTGGGCGCCGTTTGTGACAGTTTCCAGTTTAAGCTGTTCGGCGACGCGCCCGGACATAAGAACGGCCAGACGATCCATCAAATCCTCCCGGGTGTACATCTTTTTTTCTTCCAGGGGGAGCTGCTGAGTTGCACCGAGAGCACGTCCCCGGGGGATGATAGTAACCTTATGAACTGGGTCGGAATTTTCAGCAAAGAAAGCGACAATGGTGTGGCCCGACTCATGAGTGGCCATGGTTTTCTTTTCCTCTTCGCTGATCGCCATTTCTTCACGCTGCAGGCCCATAAGCACTTTGTCTCGGGCTTCGTCAAGAATTTCGCGAGAAATTTCCTCTGCATCTTTTTCCGCTGCCAGCAGGGCAGCTTCATTCAACAGATTGCGTAAATCTGCTCCAGAAAATCCTGGAGTGCCGCTGGCGATTTCGTCCAGGTCGACGTCCTCACCCATTGGCTTGTTTTCAGCGTGAAGTTCAAGTATCTGGCGCCGTTCTTTGAGAGTCGGCATTTCAAATGTGATTTGCCGGTCAAAGCGGCCGGAACGCAGAAGAGCGGGATCAAGAATATCAGGTCGGTTGGTAGCTGCCAGCAGGATAACTCCTGCGTTCGGCTCGAAACCGTCCATTTCGGAGAGTAGCTGATTCAGGGTCTGTTCGCGTTCGTCGTGGCCACCACCCAGGCCGGCGCCGCGCTTGCGTCCCACGGAATCAATTTCGTCGATAAATATTATTGCCGGCGCCAGTTCCTTAGCCCGCTCGAAAAGGTCGCGAACCCGGCTGGCACCGACCCCGACGAACATTTCCATAAAATCCGAGCCCTCGGTTGAAAGGAAAGCAACGCCGGCTTCCCCGGCGATAGCCCGGGCGGTAAGTGTTTTACCTGTGCCGGGCGGTCCAACCATAAGAATGCCTTTTGGAATTTCACCCCCAAGCCGGTCAAAACGTTCCGGTTCCTGGAGAAACTGAATTACCTGCTGGACTTCGTTTTTAGGACCTGAATAGCCGGCTACATTTTCAAAAGTGACGTCGGGTGTCTCCTCCTGGTAGAGTTTTGCCTTGCTCTCACCAACGCCCATCATTCCTCCGCCGCCCATGCTTTTGCGGGTACGGTAGATGAAGTAGAGCCATATACCTATTATTAGCAGTATAGGGAGGGAATTTATCAGAAGCATGGTCCACCAGGTTTCTTCTTCGATCTCCGTCTTGATTTCCACATCCATTTGTCGCAGCTTATTGGTAATTTCCTCGCCCGTGCCCGGCAGGCTGAGAGGAGCCAGTTCAAACCGGGTGTATCCCTCGACATCAGTGGAATAAATTCCTTCAACTTTACGAGCAAATCCCTCGGGGGAGGAGACAATAGTAACCTCGTCTAAGTTATCATCATCAATCTGTCGCTCAAATTCTGACCAGGTTGGCTGGTGAACTTGGCGGGTGTCAGTAACATACTGATAGATTACCAGAACCAGCATTACCGAAGCAATCACAAAGACAATTCTTTTCACGTTGTCGTTCATTAATATCAACCCTGATTTTATAAAAATGATAAACAGTTTTGTTAA
>CAZMIT010000052.1:0-9504 GCA_964566495.1 uncultured bacterium
TGGGATCGACCATACCGGTTCCGGTTGGGGTTATCAGGGCCATTAACGAGCGGTCAAAGGCCTCGACCCGTTTCAGCTCCTGAAAAGCAAGGCGAGCCTGTTCCTCCGGGGAGTCAGCAGCGTTCAATCCGACGTAAACCCGTATTGGTTCGAGTGCCGGAGTCTCTAAAAAATCTTCTATTTCTGCAGCAGTGGGCCCGCGGGCTAAAAATCGGCGGCCCTGGCGACCAACGTTGTCCCAGTCCAGCAGCGAGTCGGGACTACCGGTGCGGGTTGCTTTGAGGGGCGGATCGTATTCAGGTTCAAGGAGGGCGTCAAACTGCTGGTAGGAGGAATCAAGGCTGCGCATGGTTAAGGAGAACAAGACGCCGTTGATAACCGTCCAGAAGATAGTGATAGCGAGGACGAGAGCAAGGAGGTGAGATACGCGCCGGGGAATATAGTGCTGGAGTTTTCTGGTGAAATACTGAAAACAGCGGCGAAAGATTTTTGCCAGACCGATACAGAGGGTAAATAGCAAGATAGAAATCAGTCCAATAGCAAAGTGATGGACGGCGGCAGTTTCTTCCATCCCCATGAGCGAGCGGATAGAATTCTGCCAGGCGGAGGCGCGCCAGAGGAAGAGGACGACAAGGAGACCGCAGAGCGCGGCTGTTATAATTTTTATTGTGCGTTGGATTTTATTGTTTGGTAGTGGCAGTTCGAGGTAGTTCCAGAGCCAGCGAGCAAAGACACCAATACCGTAGCCGGCGGCCAGGGAAAACCCCGAAATGAGTCCCTGGGCCAGGTTGGTCCGGGGAAGCAGGCTGGGGGTCAGGGAGAAGGCAAAAAATAGTGTGCCGGTTATCAGGCCGGCGGTGCAGAAGTGACGTTCAAATTTCATAAAAGCACCTCTCACCTCGTCGGAGAAGTTAGATATAATTTTACATGGCTTGAAAACATTAGCAATCATCTGTCATACTGTAAAGAAATTTGAGCAACAAAAATTTCATAACAGGGGTGATAAGAATGGGTGAAAAAAAAGTTGAAGAAATTTCAGCGGGAGTGATTCCATACCGGAGAAAAGGGGATGTGGTTGAGTATCTTCTGCTCCATTATCCCGGGGGTCACTGGAGTTTTCCAAAGGGAAACGTTGAAGAGGACGAAGAACTTGAGGAGGCCGCCTTGAGAGAATTAGAGGAGGAGACGTCAATATCTGCCGAGCAGGTGGAACTGGTCGAGGGCTACAAGGACAGTATCAATTACACTTATGAACGAGACGGTGAGGTCAGAGACAAGACGGTATATTTCTTCGCCGGGGAAGTTGATCCTGAGGCGGAAGTGGAGCTATCAATTGAACACGAAGATTTCTGGTGGTTAGATTACAATCAGGCGGAGACACAAGTTACATACTTTGAGCCTCAGGAGATGTTGAAGAAGTTCCACGGGGAATATATCGGCGAGAAAGAGGAAGAAATCGAGGGGTTAGACCTTTAAGCGGGGCTGCAGAAGGGGTTTTCCCCTTCCAGGGCCTCGTGATAAAGCTGGGTAAAATCCTCTTTAGAAGCATCACAGGGGTTGGTATCCCCGGCCGGGTCGTTGTAAGCAGCCTCGACCAACTCAGGGATATCTTCTTGTCCCACTCCCTCTTCGCTTAAAGCCGGAGAAATACCAAGGCTGCGCATAAAATCCCAGATAATGTGGCCAACCTGTCGGGCCGTCTGCAGGGTTGAAAGTCCGCCCTGGCTGGTGGCCAGGAGGGGAAAGAGGCGGGCTATTTTTTTCTGAACCGCCGGCAGATTGTAGGAGAGAACGTAGGGGAGCATAATCGCGTTAGCCCGACCGTGGGGCATACCGTAGCGAGAGCCGAGCGAGTGAGCAGTTGCGTGTGAGAGCCCCAGTCCGGAGTTGCTGAAAGCCATACCGGCAAGCATTTGAGCCTCCATCATTTTTTCTCTTGCCCCCATGTCACGCTTGCCGTTCTTGTAGGCGCGGGGTAAATTTTCGACGATAATGCTGATCGATTTCATTGCAAGTGCGTCGCTAAAATCAGTGGCGCAGGTGGCCATGTAGGCTTCAAGGGCGTGAGAGAAAGCATCCATGCCGGTATTGACTGTAACTTTTGGGGGAAGTGACTGTGTCAGTTCGGCGTCACAAACGGCGACAGAGGGGATAAAACTTGAATTGCGCAGGACTATTTTTTCACCACTGCGGGAGTCGGTTATTACAAGATACTGGCTTACTTCGCTACCGGTCCCGGCGGTAGTGGGGATAGCAATTAGTGGAAAGCGTCCCCATTGAAAGCTGATCCGCGGCCCAAAGTCTCCCTGGCGAGCGGCGTAAACTATATTTTTCGCGCAATCAATTGGGCTGCCACCACCCACGGCCACAATCATGCTGCAGTCCTGTTGCACAAATTCCTTAAGTCCGGCCGCCACCTGATTGGTTGTCGGGTCAGGTGAGACTTCATCAAAGATATGGGTCTCCAGACCGGCCTTGCTTAATATATCTTCTATTTCAGCGGGAATGCCTAAGTCGCGGATATCCTCGTCTGTGACCAGGAGGACGCGGCTGCCCTCCTGCCCGGCCAGTTTTTCCGGCAGCTCGTGGCGGCAGCCACTGCCCAGCATCAGAGTCGGGGAAAGGTTATATTCGTGCATATTAAGAAGCTCCTTGTTAAGATAAAAAGTTAAAAAATTAAACCTCGCAGGAAATCAAATATACAGGCTAAATATTGTAGCTCAAAGTGTGGGCTGAGAAAAGAGAAGTAAAACCCTGAATAAACGTGGTCTGACAGGCCCGGGAGGAAAAAAGTGAAAAAAGGATTATTCTGGTTCAGGCGGGATTTACGGTTAGAAGACAACGTGGGGCTCAAAATGACGCGAGACCAGGCAGACGAGCTATTTGTCTGTTATATTGTCGATAACAGTCACCGTGATTGGAAGTGGAGCTGTGGGGACCGGTTTGAATTTAAGATGGACTGCCTGGGGAGTTTGCGCGCTGACGTGGAAGCTGCCGGCGGTCGACTGATTGTGCGAACCGGGAGGCCGGTGGAAGAGCTACTTAAGCTGGCCCGGGAGTTGGAAGTGGAAACCGTGGCCTGGAACCGGGCCTATGAACCCTATGAGAGGAAGAGAGACCGCCAGGCTGAGGAAGAACTCAAAGAAGTGGGGATTGGGGTTCAGACCTGGAAGGACCAGGTAATTTTTGAAAAAGAGGAAATACTAACAAGCAGCTCCACGGCCTACAAAGTGTTTACTCCTTACTCGCGTAGCTGGAAGGTGAAGCAAAAACCGGCGGCGGTCGCAGCGGTAGAAAATATTGAGAGGGTAGAGGTGGCGGGACTGGAGCAACTGCCGACAGCGGCAGATATGGAGCTGACCACCTACGTTTCGGAGTCGAGCTGGAGCGCCTCAGCGTCGGCGGCGCAGCAGCGCTGGAGTGAGTTTTGTGACAACCGGCTGGCCAATTATCACAACAGTCGTGATTATCCGTCCGAGGAGGGGACCTCAAAAATTTCCCCACACCTGCGGTTTGGAACAATTTCAATCCGCAAACTTTACTACGATTGTAAACAGCAGTTTGACGAAAGCCGAAATACAGACGGCGTTGAGACTTTCGTGGATGAGCTAATCTGGCGAGATTTTTATCAGCAGATAATTTATAACTATCCGCACGTTATCGAGACGAGCTTCAAAGAAAAATACCGGCAGATAAAGTGGGAAGAGAACGAGAACTGGTTCAAGCGCTGGTCTGAGGGAAGAACCGGTTACCCGATAGTGGACGCCGGTATGCGGCAATTAAACGAGACCGGCTGGATGCACAACCGGCTGCGGATGATTGTGGCTATGTTTTTAACTAAGGATTTGCTGATAGACTGGCGAAAAGGGGAGAAGTATTTTATGAATCGTTTAATAGACGGAGATGTTGCTTCAAACAACGGCGGCTGGCAGTGGAGCGCTTCGACCGGGGCCGATGGAGCCCCTTACTTTCGAATTTTTAATCCGGTAAGCCAGGGGGAAAGATACGACCCGGAGGGGGAGTTTGTGCGTCACTGGTGTCCGGAACTGGCAGAGCTGTCGGCGGACGAGATACAGGCTCCCTTCCAACTTGACCGGGCGAGGCTGGAGGAGGCGGGGATAGAGCTGGGGAAAGATTATCCGGAACCACTTGTGGACCACGCAGTGCGCCGGGAGATAGCCCTGGAGCGATTTGAAAAATTTTAAGAAGAAAGGGGAGCAAGAAATGAAAAAATCAGCGCTGGTTACTGGAGCTTCCCGAGGTATTGGTGAAGAAGTAGCCCGGCGGCTGGCTGCGTCAGGCTACAAAGTATTTCTGGCGGCCCGCAGTCTTGGGCGGCTGCAAGCGCTGGCGCAAGAGCTGAACGAAACGGGGGGGCAGGCAGAGGCGGTAAAACTTGATTTACAGGAAAAAGAATCGATAGTAAAATGCGCGGAAAAAGTGGAGGAACATTGCGCCGGCGACCTGGGCGTGTTAATTAACAATGCCGGCTACGGGATTTATGGACGGGTTGACCAGGTGTCGTTGAAAGCGGCCCGGCAGCTGTTTGAAGTCAACTATTTTGGTGCTTTAGAGTTGACCCTTGAACTGCTTTCAGTCCTGGAGAGTGGTGCGGGCGGGCGAGTTATTAACGTCGCTTCCGGAGTGGCGAAACGGGGATTCCCGGTAATGTCACATTACGCGGCCAGCAAGGCGGCTCTGGAGTCAATAAGCGAGAGCATGCGGGAAGAACTTAGGCCCCGGGGAATTAAGGTACAGGTTGTCTACCCTTTAAGGACGGAGAGCGGATTTTCCAAAGCCGCGCAGAGGTTTGTTCCCAGGGGGTTCAGTTTCCCCGGTCACGGGCCGACACAATCGGCCGAAGCGGTTGCCGGGACGATAGAGCGGGCGCTTGAGAAAAATAAATTTCGCATACACCCGCACTATTCTACCAGGCTGCTGGGGGTATTGAATGAACTCGCCCCCGGCCTGGTAGCCCGGATATTAAAATTCAAGGAAACCGTGCTGAGAAGTTTCGGTCAAGCCGATTCGTGAAGAGTTACTTCAGTTGTGCACGGACGGAGTTACCTTTTTTGAGCACATCTATCTGGTCCTCACGGGCCAGCCAGCCCAGGGCGAGGTAAAGGTCGGAAGTGGACAGTTCAAGAGCGTCCTTAACTTCGGTTGCTTTAACCTTATCGCCGTCTTTTTCAAGGTAAGCGTAAACGTCACCGGCATTAAAACCAACGTCACCTATGTAGGATTTTTCTTCAGCCATTGTCAATTCCCCCTTTCGAGTAAGGTTTATTTCAAAAATGAAGCGGGATAGTCTAACATAAGCAATGCCGGAAGGCAAAGGAATAAATTTTGTGAAGAACATGGGTAACTGCTCACCTTATTTTTCCCCCTTGGAAAGGAAAAGATGGATTGCGGATCGGGGTCCGGAATGCGCGAAGAGGCGAACTTGCGGCGGGGCGGTGGGGCGAAAGTTCGCAGGGAGCGGAGCGCAGGGCGCTTGGCGTTAACTTCAAGAACAAAAACCAATTCAACTTCCCCCCTCACCTGTGTCCTCTCCCTCGGAGGGGAGAGGAGATTAACAAGGGAAGGTGTCCTCTCCGTAATTGGAGTGGGAAAGTTAGAAAGTTAAAAAGTGTGAAAGTTAGAAACCGTAAAGATGGATTCCGGCTCGGGGGCCGGAATGACGAGCGTTAGGTCAAGTTCGAAAACCGTGGTCGGTGATTGGTAGTCGGTAACTTCAAGATCAAACGTCAACCACTGATCACAGTTCACAGGTTATAGATTACGGGACAGGGGACCTGTGACTACAGTTTTTGCAGGAGTAAACCAAAGCTAGCGAGAGCGAGTAGGTAAATGAGGAAAGCGATTGCAGTGACGAAGCTGAAGCCGAAATGAACGGAGAGCAGAGTTGCTAAACCGGCGCCAACGACGGAGAGACCGCCGTTGATGCCCCAGGCCCAGGGGATCAAGCGCTGGTTGTGATCAGCGACGGCCTGGAGGCCGAGCGGGAAAGGGAAACCGAGCGCAAAAGCAAGCGGTGCGATCACAGCGACGGCGAGGAAAATTTTAGCATAATCGGGCCAGCCGGCGGCAAAGCTAAAAAGAAGGGGAAAGCCGAAGTGATAAACGAGCGCGAGAAGGCCAATCATAACGATGGCGGAAGCGACAGTTTTCAAGGGGAATGAACGGCATCTGTGGGCAAAGAAGCTGCCGGCGCCGGAAAAACAGAGAAACGAGGTCAAGACGACGGCGAGCGAGTAGACGGGATAGGTTAAAAAGAGCATAAGTCGCTGAATCATGACCATTTCCAGTAGCATATAGCCGACGCCGAGTGCGGCAAAATAGAAGACAACCAGCCAGGAGAGGGGGCTGGAAAAATTAAAGTCACCAAAGAACCAGAGCGGAAGCAGGATGAATACAGCTGCCGCGAAGAAGGCCTGGATGACGGTCGCCGTTAGAATGAGATAGCCCCACTCCAGGTAGCGCAGCGAGCGAGTGCCGAGTTGATTCCAAATGTTTCTAAAGCTGTGCCAGCGGAAAAAGTGGTGAAAATAAGGACGATCGTCCGTGGCGGGGCGTAGATAGAAGTGATGATCCTGGTAAAATTTTTCTCGCTCGGGTGAGAGTATTTGCTGGACGGCGTGGTAGTATTCGGGTTCCTCAAGCAGAACAAAGCGATTGGTCTGCTCGGCTTGCAGACCGGGGAAATGAACAAAGTCGAACCACCGTTTCTCTGCAAACTGGCGGGCGCTGGCGATTTCAGGTTCCGAAAATGGTGATTTACTGACGACAAGCGTACCGGTATTCCAGGAGCGCAGGGCAATAATGTGATTCTCCGGTTCTTCAATCCTCTGCGCTTCCAGGGCCTCAACAGCGGTGGCGATTATCTTTATAAAATCGCGCGGCGGAGTTCGCAGCCAGCGGGTAAAGCTGAGCAATCCGTCGTCAGTAAGCCGGTCAAGGTAGAGCTGGAGAGATTCGCGGGTATATAGATAGCTTTCGGCGAGGGCATTGGTACCGGCGGCAGCGGCATTAAAAGCGTCAAGCAAGGGAAATTGAATGAGATCATATTGTTTGGGATTGGCCTGAAAGTAGCCGCGACCGTCCGCAAGTACGTAGTTGACAGCAGGGTGGTGATAAAGCTGGCCGGAAAATTCGGCAAAATTATCGCGCAGTAGCTGGTGCACAACGGGATCGACCTCAATCGCAGTAACTGTCTCAGGTTCGTGGGCCAGGGTGTGTAAAACGGAGCTACCCCCACCAGCGCCAACTATAGCGGTATTTTCCGGCGGCCGTGCGAGGTGAAATGGTAGGGCAGCAGTGACGTAGTCGAGATAAGCAACGTCCTGGTAGTCGCCGTCAAAACGAAGTATTGGCGAGGGTGAGTTGCCGTCGAAATAGAGAACAATTTGTTCTGGTATATCGCCGTATTTACGATAAGGATAATTAGAAAGCTGACCGGGCGTTTCGCGAATTTGCTGCGAACGGACGGCGCTAACCTGTGACAGCGGACTAAAGTCGCGGCCAACAATTTCGGCATCCGGATTCTGAAGTCCGTAGCTCAGGGACTTGTAGCTGGAAACGGGGACGGGCTGAATCCCGTGGTAAAGAAAAGCAAGGCTAACGATAAAAATGATAGCGAGCAAGGCGCTCAGCTCGCGCCAGTTGCCGGCAAGCAGGAGTAGACCGAGAGCGGTAAAAAAGCCAAGCAAATAAGGAAGAAAGGAAACCGGTAGCTGAAAAAGAAGCAGGGCGGCACCAAGTGCTCCCGCTCCTGAACCAAGCATATTACTAAAATAGACCAGACCGATCTTTTCTTTTTCGCGCATGAAAGAGAGGGTAAGAAAAGCGGAAGCAAAAAAGAAGGGCAGGGAGAGGAGCAGATAGAGTCCGAAGAGGTAGAGGATTTGTTCCGGTTGAGTGGTTAACCGAAAGGTTTCAAAGGGAATGAGACGGGCTCCGAGATAGGTGAGCGGGAACAAAAAAGCAGCCAGGAAAAGCGAAGATTTTAAGAGCAGGTCGAGCCGGCGGCTAGAAAAATCGTCCGGTAGGGCGAGCAGCGCCCCGGCGGCGGCAAAACCAAGCATGGCAATACTGATTATCATGTGGGCAAAATGGTGCCACTGAGCGATGGAAAAAACGCGGCTAAGAACAACCTGGTAAGCAAGCGCAGCCGCACTGACCAGGAAAACTGCGCCGAGCTGGCGCAGGAAACGGTAGGAGCTGTTAGCTTTCATCGCGCACGAAAGGAACAAACCGGACGGGCATCACGGAACGTTGAGTAATCTGGCCCTGTTCATCTTTTTCGACCAACATGAGACTTTGAGTCTCATAGGGAGGGCCAACCGGGATGACCATGCGGCCGCCCTCGGCCAGCTGCTCGATTAACGGTGGAGCAATGTGACTGGCGGCGGCGGTCACGACAATAATGTCAAAAGGAGCCTGTTCCTCCCAGCCGTAGTAACCGTCGGCATGTTTGACTTCAACATCTTCGTAGCCACAGGCTTGCAAAGCTGTTTTCCCCTGCTGGGCCAGTGGTTCAATAATTTCAATTGTGTAGACCTCTTCAACAAGTTCAGCCAGAATTGCCGCCTGATACCCAGAACCGGTGCCAATTTCGAGAGCTCGATCTTTTGGTTCGGGACGAACAAGTTCGCTCATCAAGGCAACAATCGAGGGTTGGGAGATTGTCTGACCGTGGCCAATTGGCAGTGGTCGATTCAGGTAGGCATGAGGTTGGTAGTTAGGATGCACAAAAGCGTGGCGGTAGACGTCTCGCATAGCCTCTATAACGCGGGTGTCCTCAATCGGTTCGATCCCCCGCCCGGGTGTGGTTATATGATTTTTAACCAGTTGTTGCCGCCGCTCCTCAAAATGCCCGGCGTCAACACACTCCACAGGATAAGTGGCAGCGCTAAGTTCAGCGGTGAAGGGTAGCAAAACAAACAAGCCAAAGATGCATGAAAAATATTTAATCAAAGTAGACAACTCCCATTAATCTATTGATCCCCGCTTCAAAAAACCCCCACTTATTTGAGGGAAGAGGGGTTGCTTACTCAATTGCTTCTACAGAGTCTATTCTACTATAGAAGCTTTAGCAACTCTTCGGAACTGCAGATAACAAAAAAATGATAGCATCTAAAATTAAAAGCACAAACCGTTCAAATCGTAAAATTAAAAGAATAGAGAGGGGAAAATTTGACTTCACGACAGTTGCCCCTTATAATTTTAACGATGCAGCTTAAAAAAATTGTAACTTTTTAGCGCCCCCGGGGTGTTGTGGGATTGAACGTCATTGTCCGGCTTGACCGGACAATCCAGTGGCTTTGACGTTGACTTTAGACCTATTAAATTCAAAGCCGCTGGATTCCCGTTTCCACGGGAATGACGGTCAAGACCTCACGGACGTTGTTACCGGGACACCATTTGTTCTGAGAACCACAGTGAAGGCGCTAACCCGGATAATGCACGACAGCATACCTGTCGTGCATTATCCGTCCGAAGGAC
>CAZMIT010000053.1:0-9471 GCA_964566495.1 uncultured bacterium
GACACTCCTTGCCGGTGCAGTTGGCCTTCCCGGACTTTAGTTCCTGTTTGCCGGGCGGATCACAAACCCGGGCCGAGAAACCACAGTGACGCATCGCCGCCGCAAAAGCACGAGTTATCGTTCGACCCATCGAAGGAATTAAAAGCTCCACTCGCTCATCGTCCAGGGGATATGAGTCGCCAGAAGAATCGATTACTTCAAGCTCGCCGTTCTGCTGCTCAATCCGCGCCGGTTGAAAGCTGCTGTCTCCTTCCGGCGCTGTTTCCTCGTCCAGTTTACGATAGCTCGCTATGACATCGAGAAAGGCCTCCACCCGGGTATCAATGCCGGCGTCGGCGGTGTGGCTGTCAAGCTCCAGGGTCAGCGTCGGTTTTCGACCACTTATCCGGCGAAAATAACTTATTAGAAAGGAATCGGGACCACAGCTAAAATTGGTTATGTATGTGCCAAATAGTTGTGGATGTTCATTCACCAGACGAGCCCCACGCATAATCTGCTGACCCAGCGCCCAGTACATCTGTTCTTCCGTTTCCTTCTCCTCCAGCGGCAGCATGTCAAAAGGCAGGACCAGCTCACCCCGCGAGGCAAATTTATGTGGTATTCCCATGTTGGCAACCGAAGTGAGAGCATTGTAAGCACGACCAAATATAACTATCGCCCGCTCATCCGGCCGCTGCTCCAGCTTTTTTAACGTCTCCAGGCCTATTTCCCGGCAGGTGCGGCGAAACTCTTCCTGACTCTGCACAGCCTCACGAAAGGCTTCTTTTATTTCAGCTTCCGCATGACCGAGTTTCTCCCCAATTTGCAAAAATTGCTCCTCGGCCGCCTCAAAGCCTTCCTGCAGGTCAAGCACAGGACTAAAGACGTGGTCGCCTTCCAGCTCCGACCAGATTGATTTTAAATAATACGGCTCCCCTTGTGATAGCGGACAGAGGGCCGCCCGGTCCTGGTCCCCATCGACAGGCATCCCTTTAACCTGAGGCAGAAAAATATAATCCGGATCGTAATTCTTCAACAGGTCATCCATAAACCCGTGACTTATCTCAACTGGATAGCAAAAAGCGGCCGCCGGTCTCTGTTTGCCCTCCTCCGTCGGCTCGTCGGGCAGAACAACCTCGTGCCCCAGCTTGGCAAAAAACCGCGAAAACATCGGCAGAAGCGTATTAACTGACAGCGAACGATTAATCCCTATCTTATAACCCTCGGCTGCTTCCCGGGGTTGAAAAAAATAGTCGTCAAACACAAGCTCCTCGCGCCGGCGGACCAGGTCCAGCTCACGGACGTCAAAATCCTCGTCCTCGGCGTGGTTGTAGTATTTGTTACAGATTCCTCCAAAGGGATATTTTTCGCCGCTGATCTCCAACAGATTAATCTCACACTTTCGATCACAGTCCTCGGCCCCACCACGACAGACGAAAGGATCGTGATATTCAACCTGTCGCTCGGCCAGTTCATCCAGGTTAAACCCTTTTTCTTCAGTAATACCCAGTGAAATGTTTTCTTTCACAACCAGGGCAACACCATAAGCACCCATCAGACCGGGTTCGGGCGGCACAATAATTTCTTTTCCGGTAAGCGCTGCCATAGCCATTGGAACCGCCCGATTGTAACAGACACCGCCCTGCATAAATACTTTTTTGCCGACCGGCCGGCTCTCCTTGACCCTGTTGGTGTAGTTACGACAGACAGAATAAACCAGGCCGGCACAGATATCTTCGACACTGATCCCCTCCTGGATAGCCGTCTTTATATCACTGCTGATAAAAGCTGAACACTGGTCACTAAAGTTAGGCGGACGATCACCCTCAAGGGCATAACCGGCGATTTCTTCCATCTCCACGTTTAAAGTCTCAAACGCCGATTCCTCCAGGAAAGAACCGGTGCCTGCCGCACAGGCCTCATTCATCGCATAGTCGGTAGGTACACCGTTAACCAGGTAAGTATATTTAGCATCCTGCCCGCCAATTTCAAAAATAGTGTCCACATCCTCGTCAAAATGAACCGACGCCTGGGCATGAGCTATAATTTCATTGACCACCGAATCAGTCAGAGCATGTAGTCCAACAATGTTTCGACCTGAACCCGTTACCCCCAGCCCAATAATTTCAACTTCCACCTCTCCCAGTTGATCAGAAAGACGAGAATAACACTCTCGAGCGGCTGTCACTGGATCCCCCTCGGTGCGTAGATATATTGAAGCCAGCAGATTGTTGTCCGACTCCCGGATCAGAACAGCTTTTGTCGTCGTCGAGCCGACGTCAATCCCCAGCAGACAGCGATCTCCCGGTTTGGGCTGGGAACGTTCAATCTCGTGAAACTCCACTTTGTCCCGGTATTCGGCCAGCGGATCCATAAAATCAAACGAACTGCGATTGCCCACAAACAGCTCTGATTTCTCTAACTCGCCGCCATTTTCAAGCGCCCAAACAGCTGCTCCCAGCGCCTCAAAGTACACGGCCTCGTCGGGGACATGCAGTTCATCCACCCGCCGGCTCAGCTCCTTTAGCATGACCCTGTTACGAGCCGTTCCACCAACCAGCATCACCCGGTTAGCGTTGCATTTGCTCAACTGCTCACTGATCCGCTTGACCATCATCTCGCTCAAACCGGCCACTATCCGTCCCTTGTCCTCCCCCTTGTTGAGAGCGTGCGTGCAGTCACTCTTACAGAAGACGGAGCAGCGACCGGAGACCTCGTATGGGTCATCCAATTGCGCTATTTCTTCCGTTTCTCCGGGGTCCACACCCATTCGTTTTAACTGCTGAAAATAAAATTCTCCCGTCCCCGAAGCACATTTGTTGCCCGTATAAACGTCAATTATATTGCCCTCGTCGTTTAGCTCGTAGACCATGAAGGTTTCGCCGCCGGCAGAGACTATAGCTTCTAAGTCCTGATCACCGTTTTTTGTCTGGTAATAGGCAAGTTCAGTAGCCTTTGGCTCGGCCAGAGTGGGCAAATCGACAAGCTCTTTAAACTTTCTTCCGGTCACGGCAAATTTGTCGGCCTGATTAAATTTTTCATTGCTGAGAACCTCGCGCAGCGTCTCCCGGACATCCCCCTCGTGCGACTTTATCAACTTTTCCTTAACTCTTAACTTCCCCTCAGTCTTCTCGAGCTTCACTGCTTTTATATTCGAAGCGCCCATACAAACTCCAACAGTTTCCATTCTATCCCTCTTCCTTCTTTCAACTTAACTTTGAGACTACAGATTACTCAGTTTTGCTCTGCTTGTTCCAGTAGTCGCACCACTTCACTATGATCAAAATAGTCGGCCAGGTGTCTTGCCATCCAACCCTCCCGGGTTCTAATGGTCGGGTCTGCACCCTGGCGCAACAATTCCTCGACGGCCGCCACTTCGCCCTCGTAGGCGGCAATGTGCAGTGGCGTGCGCGCTTCAAATATGTAGCCGTCCAAGCCCGTTCCGCCGAGAGCATCAACCTCTGCTCCCGCGCCGGCCAGTTCTCTAAGCGCGCTCCGATCGCCCCGCCAGGCCGCAATGTGGGCCGGCGTCCAATCGTCGATCGTTCGCGCCCCCGGGTCAGCTCCCAGCTCAAGCAAAGTCCTGACAGTGCCTGGATCTTCCCGATAAACCGCCAGATGAAGCAACGTTCCTCCTTTTAGTATTTCAGCTTCCTCTACAACGATTACTTCATCATCAACGTCCGCTCCTGCTTCAACCAGGCGAGACGCCGCTTCTTCACGCCGTTCCTCCAGTGCAATAAACAGCGGCGTTCGGCCTGCCCTGTCCGCGGCGTCCACCGCTGCTCCGTGTTTTAAGAGGAGCTCAATCAAATCCAATGACCCACTTGCGGACGCCAGATGCAAGGGAGTCTGACCGTTATCATCGGTCGAGTCCACTTTCGCTCCATGTTCCAGCAAAAGATCAGTCGCTTCCAACGCTTGATTTTTTACCGCACGATGAAGGGGGGTAAAACTATCGTCGTCTTTTTTCTCCGGTTCCAGACCACAAATAAATCCTTTGCGCAACAGGGATAAATTTTCATTTTTTGCTCCGTAATGCAAAAGCGAACCGCCATTTTCCTCGTGATCAATTATTCCCGACCGTAGATAGAGATGAATAAATTTTTCCCTCTGCTCCTGCAGAACTGCTTCAAAGCCGGCAAATGCGTCGCTGGCCGGCGGTGCGGACAATTCATACCTCTCAAAGACTTCCCGGGCAGAAACTCTTACAGTTTCGGGGGGGGAACAGAGATAAGAAACAGAATCGGGTTCCGCTTCCGGGCGCACAAAGCAGCCGGGCAACAATATAAAACCGATAAACAGCAGTGTCAAAATTTTCAAATCATCATCTCCATCCCTAGCGTTTAGCTTATCTGTTAGCTTTATAATACCACGAATCAATGAATTTGACCAACACATATACACAATCAATCAACCGTGGAAAAAATAAACCCGTCGGAGCTGTGATCGACCTTCACCACGGCTCCCTCTCGCACCTCCCCTTCAAGCACTCTCAAAGCCAATGGATCAATAATCTCGTTCTGAATCACACGCTGCAGCGGGCGTGCTCCGTAGACCGGGTCATACCCTTCTTCAGCCAGGGCGCGGCGGGCATTGTCAGTCAACTGCAGATCCAGGTCCTTTTCTTCCAACCGAGGCAGCAGACGTCGAAGCTGTATGTCGACAATCTCACGCAGGTCTGCTTCGCTGAGGCTGTGGAAAATAATAGTGTCGTCAATTCGATTGAGAAACTCTGGACGAAACTGCTGGCGCAGGTTTTCCATTACTTTCTGCCTCATCTGTTCATATTCCGAGCTACTATCGTCCATAGTCGGATTTTCTTCAAAAGCTTCCTGGATGTGGTGGCTGCCGACGTTAGAAGTCATAATCAGAACGGTGTTGGTGAAGTCTACGGTCCGCCCCTGGCCGTCGGTCATCCGACCGTCGTCCAAGATCTGCAGCATTGCGTTGAAGATCTCCCGGTGTGCCTTTTCAATTTCGTCAAAAAGTATCACTGAATAGGGGTTGCGACGCACCTGTTCAGTCAAATAACCTCCCTCCTCGTATCCGACGTATCCGGGGGGAGCACCAATAAACCGAGATACCGAATGCTTTTCCATGAACTCCGACATGTCCACGCGAATCATGTTGTCCTCGTCGTCAAACAAAAATTCAGCCAGACTCCGGGCCAGCTCCGTCTTACCGACACCGGTCGGCCCCATGAAGATGAAAGAGCCAATAGGCTGATCTGGATCTTGCAGTCCTGATCGAGCCCGACGAACAGCATCAGAAACAGCTTTGACCGCTTCATCCTGTCCAACTACCCGCTCACGCAGCTTGTCCTCCATTTTTAATAATTTTTCACGTTCGCTTTCCAGCAACCGATGTACCGGTATCCCCGTCCAACGGGAGACAATTTCGCCAATATCGTCCTCGGTAACCTCCTCTTTCAACATTCGACGCCCCTCCTGCAACTCATTCAACCTTTCCTCCGCTTCTTCCAGTTCTTTTTTGAGTTCGGGCAAACGACCATATTCCAGCTCGCTTGCCTCTTCCAGGCTGCCCTCACGCTGTGCCTGCTGTTGACGCAGTTTTGTCTTTTCGATCTTTTCATCCAGCTCCCTGATCCGGTCTAAAATTTCCTTCTCGTGCTCCCATTTGCTGCGCAGCTCATCACGCTTTTCCTCAAGGTCGGCCAGCTCTTCCTTAACCATCTGCAACCGGTCGCCCGACTCCTTGTCCGACTCCTTGGAAAGCGCTTCCTTCTCCATCTGTAACTGGGTAATTTCACGCTCAATGGCGTCAATTTCGTTGGGCTTGCTATCCATTTCAATCCGCAAGCCTGAAGCCGCCTCGTCAATCAGGTCGATTGCCTTATCAGGCAGAAAACGGTCGTTAATATAACGGTCCGATAGCTTGGCGGCGGCCACAAGTGCTGCGTCCTGGATCCGCACCCCATGGTGGACTTCGTATCGCTCAGCCAACCCCCGGAGAATAGAAACCGTATCCTCAACACTGGGTTCCTCGATCTTGACCTGTTGAAAACGACGCTCCAGGGCGGCGTCCTGTTCGATATGTTTCTTGTATTCGTCCAGCGTGGTGGCCCCGATCGCTCGCAGCTCCCCGCGGGCCAGCGGCGGTTTCAACATATTGGAAGCGTCAACCGCTCCCTCGGCACCACCGGCACCCACTACGGTATGCAGTTCGTCTATAAAAAGCAGTATCTCACCCTCGGATTCAGTAACCTCTTTTACAAAAGCCTTCAACCGATCTTCAAACTCACCGCGATATTTAGCTCCGGCGACCATGGCGCTGATATCCATTTGTATCAATCGCTTGTTTTGCAATCCTTTCGGCACGTCGCCGGCAACTATCCGCCGGGCCAACCCCTCAACTATTGCTGTCTTACCGACCCCTGGTTCGCCGATCAAGACTGGGTTGTTCTTTGTCCGCCGACTGAGAATCTGCATCAGTCGACGAATTTCCTCGTCACGGCCAATCACCGGGTCGAGTTCCTCCTGGCGCGCCTGTTCGGTCAAATCACGTCCATATTTCTCGAGACTCTCGTATTTTTCCTCCGGATTCTGATCAGTCACTCGCTGGCTCCCCCGGATTTCTTTCAATGTTCTCAATACCGCCTCGTGGGTTACGCCCGCTTTGCGCAACAGGGGCGACATATCCGAGTCTTCGGACTGTAAAATGGCGAGCAACAGATGCTCCGTGCTTATGTACTCATCGCCCAGTTCCTTGGCTTCCTCGCGCGCTTCGTCAAAAATAAGCTTCAACTGCCGGGATAGGTAAACCTCACTGCTGGGCTGGCCGGAAACTTGTGGTCGACTATCCAGGATTTCCTGAACTTCACGGCGCACCTGTCCCTCGGGAACTCCCATCCGTCGGAACAACGACGGCACTACACCGTCTTCCTGCTCAAGCAGGGCCAACAGTAGATGTGATTCGGTTATTTCAGAATGATTGTAGTCAGTCGCCTTATCCTGGGCTTCGCGCAGCGCTTCCTGGGCTTTCGTAGTGAATTTGTCAAATTGCATTATTAAACCTCCGTTTTTGAATTTAAATGAAATACTACTATCACAACCGTTAGCAACAGTTAATTATTCCAGAAAAGAACTTCCACCGCCTCGCTTTTCACCCCCGGTGCGACGCTCCCGGCTACCGGCGGGTTGCCCCGACCATCAACCATCTTAATTTTTGCGCCGTCTTATGTATATAATTATGGTCCGGAGCAATGCTTTTCTTTTCAATCGCTGAATCGAGGATATAATTAAAATCGCAAATTTTATAGACAAATCAATTTTACCAAAGGGTGGTTTTCCCATGCAGAACTTTACTATCCGCCGGGGCGAGGAAGAATTTTCGTTTCAGGGCAAGAAACTGGACGAAAAAATCCTGGGCACCGGGCCCGAGGATACTAAAAAAATTGCTTATTTCGAAACTCTCGACGGCCGCTTCCTCAAATACGTCATTCACGGGATCAACAAGTCTGAGGATGAACAGGAGCACGAAATCGAAGAGGTCAGCAGCTTCGAGGTCCCCTGAGCTAACATTGGAATAATCTCATGTCTTGAACGGTTTGATTGGCCAGACTGACAAACTTTTTGTTTGACATTCTTGTTCAGGTTTAATATTTTATATCCTGCGTAAGAAGACTGTCACAACTTTTTATAACTAATCCGGGGCCTGATTTTCCGGGCACTGCCCGAATTAGGTACAGAATATCAAGTTCGCGGAGACGCCGAAAGAAAAATAATTCTGATTATTATTTGGAGGAGGAAACATAATGACTGATCTAAGTGAAATGCCCGATGAAGAATTATACGACCATATTGTAGACGAGATTGAAACTGCCCTTGAAATCGATACCAGTAGCCTGGAGATAGATGTTGCAGATGGTTTTGTTTCAATCTGGGGCTCGGTCTCAAGTATTGAAATAAGTGAAGAGCTGGAACGTCTGCTTTTTGACGGCCTCGGGCTGGAGGACGTTGACTTTGATGTTGTAATAGACGAAGGCATCCAACGCCCCCCCGAAGAAATAGATGAAGATGCCCGCTCACGTGAGGATTTAGACCTATCCGGCGGAAGCGAATTCGACGACT
Source organism: uncultured bacterium (assembly GCA_964566495.1). Taxonomy (GTDB): domain Bacteria; phylum T1Sed10-126; class T1Sed10-126; order T1Sed10-126; family T1Sed10-126; genus T1Sed10-126. The sequence goes on from CAZMIT010000053.1 coordinate 8,073, forward strand.
TCTCAAACCCCCGGCACCAGATCTGATTTGCTTATTTCGTCTTAATTTTCGTTCCCCAGCCTGTAGCCAACTATTAACATACCCGTAACAGTATCATCGCTCTCAGTTATAGGGCTGGAGCGCGATTCGCTACCCAGTTTATGATAAGTCCCCTGAATCTGGAAATATAAGGGCTCCATTCCCCGGCTCATCCATCCCGCACCGGCGCTCCAGGAATACTCCCCGGATGGAGAATATACTTCCATTCCCCCTTGATCAGCCTCTTTTTGGTTTACAGCAAAATAATGTCCGACCAGGCCAGAATCCTGGTAACGTCCCGACAGACTCCCAAACCACCAGCCCCGGGGAGCTGGCATCCGGCTGCTCAGAGACGCGCCCGCTTCAAAACCACCGTGCCTGTTTAATAAATCGTGAAGAAAATAGCCCCGCAATTGTAGAAGCCCGATCCGGCGGCCGAGTCTCAGTCCCGCTTCGCCGGTTCGTCGCCGGTGCTCTATCCCCTCAAATTCTTCCGAATCGTCCTCGGACAAAGTTTCCATGCGGACTGAGCTTATTAAACTTAACTCTATCCCCCCCCACTCCCCCCACTCGGACCCGGCCTCCCGGCCGCGCATGTAAAACCGCTCCCCCTCATACCCAATGAACGGCACCAAGTTTTCCTGACGCTCCGCCGAAACTTGTGGCCGTCGCGACGTAAAAAAGACCCCACCGACAGTCCATTCCCTTGCCTCGGCCGCCGCCGGCATGAACCAGGTAACAACAGTAATTACCAATCCAACCAAAATAGCCTTGTTAAAACACTTTTTAACCAATTTTTGGCCACCCATTTAAAATGTTGTGTTTGTTTAGCGTCCCCCCCTCTTTTTCACCACTTCGGGATTTACCTCACCGGATCAAGTCCGTCATGTTATTACTTAATCCAGCATTTCTCACTACGTCAGAACCTACCGAAGCATCCCCCCGGCCCTTTACTGGGAAAGAGCTGGGTTAACCCCGCCGTTTTAATTCACCGTCCAGCAGCTTTAAATATTGGATACGATCCTCCGGGGCGAAGAACAGAGGTTCCCCCCCTGGCCCCTGGTGTAGATATGATACCAATAATCTTCCACATATTCCCTTAGTGCCCCTATCCTACCACACCTTAATTAGTACCTAAAGTCCTCGTACGATACGTTTTTGATCTGCTAGTTCCTCTTTTTCCCCTCGACTCCGGGAATATCCCGCAAAATAAGGGTGTTGGTCGGACTTTTTCGCACCAGCTGTAGCATCTGTTTGCCGGGTTCAAAATCGGGCAGAAACTCATGTTCCCCGCCGGGGGCATGAAGAATAATCATGTCATAATCACGGGGACTGAAGCTGTCGATCAAGTTTGCCGTGTTGATTCCCTCGTGTGGTTTCA
>CAZMIT010000054.1:0-9359 GCA_964566495.1 uncultured bacterium
CAGGGGATAAAATGAGCTGTTGTAGCGAAGAATATACGTTGAAGGAAAAAATTGTTGCGAAACTGCAGGATTTTAGGGAGCGCGACCGCTCTGATAGTTATCTCATTCCTGCTCTACAGATAGTCCAGGAGGAATACGGCTACCTTTCCCGCCAGCACCTTGACGAGGTCGCCCGGCTTCTCTGTGTCCCTTACGCTCGCGTCACCGGAGTTGCTTCCTTTTACCAATTTTTTAACTTCCAACCCGCCGGTGACTATGAGATTATTATCTGCACGGGAACCGCCTGCCACGTTCGCGGAGCCGGAGCCGTTTTCGACCGTTTCCTGGAGGAGTTGGGCGTCGAGCCGGAAGAACCGACTGAGGACGGTAAGTTTTCCGTAACTGACGCTCGCTGCGTCGGTGCCTGCTCCAAGGCACCCGTGGTGATAATTGAAGAGAAAGTCTACTCCCACGTCACCCCCGACGACGTCCCCGATATCCTCGCTGATTTCGGCGACTCCCCCTAACCAACCAGCCAACCGTAGGCCATCAGAAGGTGATACACGCTGACAGGTCCATAGTAGTGGTGAGGCGGATTAATGTCTGTCTGGCGAAGGGGCTTTACGCTGGATAAGCTGGATGAAAGGGCTGCAGGAAGAACTACAGTAGAAGTCGTATGAACCGTCACCGGTTCACAGAGAAATGATAGAGAAGGGAGGAGGCGGAAAAAGCCCCCTACGTTTTTTTAGCCGATGCGATCGAGCAGCCGGATGTAGGCCTGGGAGGTGCTGACAGAAGCGTGGCCGAGGATGGCCTTGATCTGGTAGGCGTTAGCTCCCTGCATGGCCAGTTGAGTGGCAAAAGTGTGACGTAGGTTGTGAACCGACAGTGAATTTTCATCAGCTTCCGCCCTTTTTTCCTGCAGTCCTGATTTTTCACAGAGCCGGGTAAACATTGCCTGGACGGAGCGTTTGGAGATGGGCTGGCCCCGTTCGGAGATAAACCAGAAATTTTCTGCTTCCTCGGTTCGAGGAACGGGACGAACCTTTTCATAGCTGTCGAACGCTTCGACGACTCGCTCCCCGAGTATCCAGGAGTTGGAGTAGGGAAAGTCGCGGTGGAGAGGAATCTTCCGGCGGGCCGAAGCTGTTTTTCCCCCGGGAACAAAAATATGTGACTGGACGCCGGGTTCGTGGGTTATAACCTGATCGCGGCGCACTGCACAGAATTCGGAGACGCGCAGACCGGTGCCCAATAGTATAGTAATTATATTTCGGCGTCGCACCTGGCGGGGATTTGAGCCCAGTGTGTATTGGAAGAGGGTGCTTAATTCATCCTCGCTCATCGGGTCCGGTTGAAAAGAGGGGGTGCGAAAAAATTCTCCTTTTAAATCCTGGATGTGATCAATAACTGCGTCGGCCCGTCGGAAACCGTGGTAAAACTTGAGGTATTTGTAAAATTTAATCAGGGCGCTGGTGGCCAGTTTCATCGAGTTATTGCTGAGCTGGTTGCGCCACTTGAGGATGTATCGGCCGACGTCATAACGGTCCATTTCTGCGGGATGAGGATTTTCTTTGAGGAAGGGCTCGACGAAGCGGAGGTAAGTGGCGCAGGTGCTTTGACTGTAGTCGTTCTCCCTCAACATGCGCTGAAAATCATCTGCCAGCAGATGTGCCGTCGGCATGGAGCCGCCACTTACCTCCAATGTTTTTTGCATGATAAACCACCCGCCAGCGTAGAATTTATCCATCACTACGTCAAAATAATTTAAGTTGCCTCGCATTACGTCAAAGTATTTTGACGTAGTTAGCCCTGATAATTCACGACAGCACAACTATCGTGAATTATCCGTCCGAAGGACACCCAGCTCTTTCCCAGTAAAGGGCTGGGTGGGTTAACCCCGCCCATTTTACGAATGGGCGGCCCTTTGGGCGGCCTATGCATAAGGTTCATGCATAGGCCGGGTTAGAATCTCATCGAAAAGTTTCCTTTCCCCGGGAGGGCAAGGGCCAGATTTCACTCCCCTTTGTATTTCCGAGTGGATGTAGTTAGTGTAGCCGTTTATCAATTCATTAAATATAACAGAACAATATTTGTTTTTATTCGATTGATAGCAATTTGCGTATTTATTTGGCGCCATCGCCGACGTTACGGGCTTGATCTATTGGTCGTCATTGCGGGAACGAATAACGTCCCAGGGCTTGACCCGCAATCCATTTTTACACCCCCCTTTGTCTTTCCCCCCTTAAAGGGGGGAAAAGGAAAGGGGGGTTGGTCTTGGACGATAACCCTTGAAAATCAAGATGGATTCCGGCTCGGGGGCCGGAATGACGTCAAGCTCAAGAACGGGCTTGATCTATTGGTCGTCATTGTCCGGCTTGACCGGACAATCCAGTGACTTTGACATTGACTTTTTCTTAATTCAAATTCAACGCCGCTGGATTCCCGCTTCCGCGGGAATGACAATCAAAAGCGCAACGCCGCTGGATTCCGGCTCGGGGCCGGGATGCTCGAAGAGGCGAGCGGGCGATGGGGCGAAGAGGGGAAAGACCAAAACCAGACTCAAGTTAAAGAACAAGGTTATGAGCACTTAATGGATTTGAATTAGCTTTGAGCTTTAAGCTGGTGTTTTCCAGCTCTGGGGTCGAAATGACGAACTAAACGAAATATGACGATAGGCGCTAAACAGTTACCAATTCAATTTTGTAAAAACCAGGAAAAATTGGGTTTTTCAGGCTTTGTGCAGGGAAAAGGCTGTCTGAAAAGGGGGCAGTATAGGGGTTGAACGGACGTGGGCGTAGTTAGGGGAGAGTAATATGGTGTTAAAAAGGTGGTTTTGGAGGCAACTCCGGGGTAGTTAAGTTATATGCATAGTTTGGGGGACAGATTATGCTAATTACCGGGGGTTAAAACGGTCAAACTTTGCATTTAACTATATGTTGGGTGAACAGTGGAAAGTGGTCAGAAATTTTTAAAATAAAGATAAATTCCGGTTAATATGTCTGCACCCGAAGTATGACCGCAATGACAGGCTGAAATGCAGTCTTTAACTGATGCTTTTCCCTCAACCAGCCGGTTAAATAGCCGCTCAAGGGCTAAGCTAAGCTTACCGCGCCGAGCAAACTCCAGTTGCCAGCGGCTGGTCAGGGTAGTTATATTTTTTAGCCGTTTGAAAAGCTCGCCGGGCAGCTTAATATTGTTGCAGTTCAGGCGCCGGTCGGCGAAGAGCAGGCCGGCGCAGATGTCGTCAAAAGAGGGAGTAAGTCCCTCGCCGTCGCCAAAGTAATCTAACAGCCTGTTAAAATCAACGATCTTTTCATTTGGCTGCGAGACTAAAGCGCCGCCGGCGCGGGAAATAATCTCAGGCTGGGAATCAAAGTCGCCAGTCAGGAGGGAAGAGCTGTGGCGGCTTTTATTAACCCGGATTTCGAGGCATTTGCGCAGGGGGGCGAGCTCAATATTTTTTAGTTCATTTGCTGCCGGGGGAGCCGGGGGATCAAAGTGGGTTTGGAGCTGGAAACTTCGTGAATCAATTCGAAGCTGGTCGGGCTCAAGTGTAACCGGCTGATCAGTGCGGACTTCAGCAATAAGTGAGGCGGGAGTCAGTATCCCCAGGGGATGGAGGGCGTGACGAGCGGAGTTGATATTTACCAGGTAATTATTTAAAAGAAGATCGAAGGAGTTTTCGAAGACAGCAGAAACCTGACCCTGCAGAGGAGATGTATCTCTGAGTAAGAAATCACTGCGAGTATTTAAGACGAAATCCTCAGCAGATCGAGTATCTTGGCCGATCGCGGTCCTCGTCCTTATGCAGGGCCCACCAGACATCTTCGGAGCGGATAGGCATGTGTGTCAGGTCGGCGCCGGAAGCGTAGTAAATTGCGTTGCCGATAGCGCCACAGAGGGCGATCATCGGATGTTCGCCGACGCCGCGGGCACCGTAGGGGCCGTCGATCTGGGGCGTTTCAACGACAATACCTTCGATCTCCTCAGGCACGTCCATGGAGGTTGGAATTTTGTTGTCGGTGAAGGAGGGGTTGAGCAGGTGGCCCTCGTCGTCGTAAGCGTAACCTTCGCAGATGGTGGTTCCAAGTCCCTGGATCAGTCCGCCAATCACCTGGCCGCGAATGTTAGCGGGATTAATAGCTTTACCGACGTCGAAAGCGGAAGCAACTTTTAGAATGTTAAATTCGCCAGTCTCATCGTCTACTTCAACAACGACGCCGTGAGAACCGTAAGTCCAGTCGAGAGCCGGTTCCCCCTGGCCGGTCTCCTTGTCGAGATCAGTGAGCCCCTGGGCCATGTAGCGGCCGACGCCGATCAGCGGGCCGCCAACACCTTCGCCGTTGGGGTAGGAGTAACCGACGGCCAGCTCCGTGAACTCAACTGACCTCTCGGGGTCGTGCTTGACGTAGATTTCTTCTTCGTTGTGATCGAGGTCACAGGTGTCGGCCCGTAGAATTTCCGCCGCGTCGCTGTAAGCTTTGTCCAGTAGATCCCGGGCCGCCTTGATGCAGGCGTTGCCGGACATGAGCAGCCCTTTGGAAGCGACGGTCTGCCAGTCGTAGGGGGATTTTTCGGTATCGCCTTTAAGGCTGAGTTTGATTCTTTCGGGGGAAAAACCGAGTTCTTCGGCGATTATTTGAGTCAGCGCCGTGTAGGTCCCCTGGCCGTATTCCGTCAGGGACAGGTCGGCGTTTATAGAACCGTCCTCGTTCATGCGCAGTTCGGCGGCGGTTGCCGTGAAAGAGGGCATCGCCGGCGCCTTGTGCAGGGCGGAGACTGCCTTGGCGATCTTCATCCCCGTCTCTTCCTGACGTTGTTTTTCTTCCTCAGTCAGCTCACCGTAGTTGATAGCTTCGGACGCTGCCTCCATGCAGCGGGTTACGTTACCGGTATGCTCCTGGATTTCTTCGCCGGTAATAGTTATTGAACCCGGCCGCAGAGCATTTTGCTTGCGGAACTCCAGGGGATCCATGTCCACTGTCTCGGCCAGCAGGTCCATGTGCCGCTCAAGCCCCCAGGAAAACTCTACGTGACCAAATCCCCGGTAGGCGGTGCCGTAGGGTTTGTTGGTGTAAATCGTATAAGCATCGACGTGGGCGTTAGGTATTTCGTAGGGACCGGAAGCCGAGTAAGCCGAGGCTCGGGTGACGTTAACGGCGTAGTCGGCGTAGGCGCCGGAGTCCCAGAACATTGTCATCTTCTGGGCTACCAGGTCGCCGTCTTTGGTTACTCCGGACTTGATCCGGTAAGTCAGGCCGCTGCGGCAGGGGAGGAGACTGAACTCTTCCTCCCGGCTGGCTTCCAGCTTTACCGGCCGACCGTTTGCCTTTTTGGACAGACAGGCCGCCAGAGGTTCGACGCCAATACCTGCTTTACCACCAAAACCACCGCCAACGTAAGGTACTTCTACGTGAACGTCCTGGTGGGGCAGGTCAAAAGCGACGCAGAGCAAATTGCGGACGGTGAAAGGGGACTGACATGAAGTATGGACGTCAAGCTCATCCTGTTCCTTCCAGCTGGCTACAGCGACGTGTGTTTCCATCGGCACGTGCTGGACGTTGGGGTTGGTGTATTCCCGTTCAATTACGTGGTCAGCTTCTTGAAAGCCGTCTTCCACGTCGCCTTTACGTATTTTAGTGTGGTTGGCGACGTTAGTGCCGGGTTGGGGGGAGAAGGCGGGTTCAAAGTAATCGTAATCCTCAAGCTCGGGGTGGACCAGTTTTTCGTCGTCGTCAATTGCCTCGAGTGCGTCAAGGACGGGTTCTTCAACGTTGTAGTCGACGTCAATTTGTTTCACTGCTTTCTCGGCCAGTTCGGGGGATTCGGCGGCGACAGCAGCAACCGCTTCCCCGTGGTGGCGGACACGCTCCCGGGCGAGAACGTCCTTGTCGACCAGGTAGAGGCCGAGTTTGTAATTAAATTCTTTGCCGGTGACGACGGCGTGGACACCGGGGATAGCTTCGGCGCTGGAGGTGTCGATGTTGTTGATTTTAGCGCGAGCGTGAGGACTGCGTTTAACGGCGGCGTGTAGCATGCCCGGCATACGCAAGTCGCCGGTGTATTTGGCCTTGCCGGTTAATTTCTCGGTTGTGTCGACTCGTTCGGTTCCTTTGCCAACGTAATTAAGTTCTTCGTCGGGAGTATCTTCACGCATAATTTAACTCCTCTCTTTCATCGAGTTGACCCGTCAAATCGAGTACTGCTTCAATTATTTGTTCGTAACCCGTGCAGCGGCAGAGGTTACCTTCTATAGCCTGTCTAATTTCATCTTCGCCCGGTTTTGAATTGCGGCGCAAGAGGTCCTTGATGGACATAATCATTCCGGGAGTGCAGAAACCACACTGGACGGCGTGATGTTCGTGCAGGGCCTGCTGGAGGTCGGACAACTCTCCCTCGCGAGCTTCCCCTTCGATGGTTTCAATTTCACTGCCATCGGCCTCGGCGGCCAGGACAAGACAGGAATTTACCGGTTCGCCGTCCATAATTACGGTGCAGGCGCCACATTCACCGGCCCCACATCCTTCTTTAGTGCCGGTCAGGCCGAGGTCTTCGCGGAGAAAGTGCAACAGATTCCTGTGTTCGTCGACCTCCCGATTGTATTCGTTACCGTTAATGGTTAAATTTATTTGCATGATAACCTCCCGTGGAGAATTGTAAAATTATAATTGTTTAACGTGGCCCGAACAAAATGTCCTTTATTTCGTCATTCCGGGCGTAGCGAAGCGGAGACCCGGAATCCATCCCCCCTTTCCTTTTCCCCCCTTGAAGGGGGGAAAGACAAAGGGGGGTGAAAAAATGGATTGCGGATCGGAGTCCGCAATGACGACCAAAAGATCAATCTTTGTGATTTCATACGTTCCCGCAATGACTCCGGGGACGCTAAATACTTACACCCAATTCTTGGTTCAGTTCTCGGATATACTGTTTAATCATGAAGTTTCGGTACTCAGCAGTTGAGCGGACGTTGTCGATTGGTGAAATAGCTTCCTCGGCGGCCCTGCAGAGCTCGTCCGCGTCAGCGCTGGCGTCAAAATCGGACAGCACTACCGGAATGGGACTGCAGGCACAGATAGAGACACGTGTTTCTGCATCTGTTTTAATCATTGTCACGCTGGCCAGGGAAAGGTCGTGTCCCTTGATCCGTTTTAACTTGCGGTTACCCCCGCGGGCGTCAGCCATTTCAGCGGGCACTCGTACTCGTTCTACCAGTTCGTTAGGGGCAAGGTCGTTCTTTTTGACGCCGGTTATGAAATCTTTCAAGGGCAGAGTTCGATTTCCACCGATCGAACTTATTTCAAGCGAGGCGTCAAGACAGAGCAAAGGACGCGCGGCGTCAGCACAGGGCGAGGCGTTACATATATTGCCGACAACGGTCGCCCGGTTGCGGACCTGGTGCGAGGCCAGCTCCGCAGTGGCTTCAACTATGAAAGGATACCGTTCCCGGACAGTACTGTGGCCGGAAACTTCAGTGCAGGTGGCGGCGGCGTTTATTATTAGTCCGTCGTCGGAATCAAATTTCACACCGTTGAGTTCTTCGATATTTTTTATGTCAATAACAGCGTCCGGTTGTTTTTCGTCGTTGCGGATGTCGACGAGTAGATCGGTCCCGCCGGCCAGGATCTCCGCGCTCTCTCCGTGTTCGTCAAGCAGTTCATGGGCGGCAGATAAGGTCGCGGGAGCAAAGTAGTTAAATTGGGTGCGCATGGGATTATCACCTTTCCAGAAGACTTGATAGGTGTTTATCGTCAATAAATATATCTTGATTGCGTCGCAGCTTCAAGGGGTTTTGAGTATCAGCCAGAACCATCCAACGCATCTTTCCCCCCTTGAAGGGGGAAAAAGACAAAGGGGGGGGAGGTGGGAAGATGATTCGGTAGATTCTGAGTGTCAGAGTAAATGCTGTGGTGGATTATAGAGATCGCCGGATATATCCACTAAATCGTCTATACTGTTAGCGGCCAGTTTGTCGGTTGTAGCTTCGGATTTATTTATGCCAAGGTCGTCCGGTGTTTTAACTTTTTCCTGGGCCCGCAACCTGTTCGTCTCGGGGGTTCGTTCCCGATTGCCAACCTCGGTGTCGCCGGCGACAGCCCGCACAGCGGCCATCTGCTCCTCCATAGAGTTGCAGCGGTCAAGGTAGGCGATACCTTCTTCGGTAACTATGTGGGTCATCTGCTGGGCGTCAATCATAACCGGTGGGACTTCGAAGTGACCGGCTTCATAAAGGTCGTAAGCGTCCAGTTTATCGCGAAAGACGGGGATACTTTTCTTTTCGCTGACAGTAGGAGTGACCTGGACGACAAGTTTCCTGCCGTAGTGGTTGTCGTAGTGGACAGCGCCGGCGTTAGTGAAAGCTTCAGTCTGATGGCGCCGGCCCGGCGGGGTTGAACCGAGGTTGGGAGCTCCGCCAAAACCGGCGATCATGCCGTCGATGGCAGTGGAACTGTTACCGTATTTGTCGATCTGCAGGGTGGCGCCGGTAAAGCAGTCAATACCATACAGGCCGGCGACGTGAGCGTTGCAGCGTCCCGAGCGCATGAGTCCATTGCTGTCGGTGGGGAAGATATCGGGGCGAGCCTGGACGTATTCATTGGTTCCGATTTCGCCGCCGAAGGGATAAACTTTTTGGGCAACTCCTGCTTCAATTGCCGGTATAAGTGTTGGATGGGGGTTGAGAACCCAGTGCGAACAGACCTCGTCGCTGAGTCCTATTTCCCGACCATAAGTGGGCAGAAGCAGTTCGACGGCGGCAGTGGCAAAACCCAGCCCGTGGTTTAGTTTGTTAACTTTGTATTCCTCATATATTCCCTTGATGATCATCATACCGGTTAAGACCTGGAGGTCGGTAACCTGAGCGGGGTCGCGGGTAAAGAGGGCCTCGTGGTGGTAGGGCTCGTCGGTGACCACTATGTAGTCAACCCAGTCGGCCGGTATATCGACCCGGGAGAGAGAATCTTTCTTTTCACTAACCTGGGCGATAACAAGGCCGTTTTTAAAGTTAGTAGCCTCTGTTATCAGCGGTGTATCTTCGGTGTTGGCGCCGGTGTAAAGGTTACCCGATTCATCGCAGGCGTCGGCGACAACCATGGCCACCCGCGGCGTGAGGTCGACAAAATAACGACCGTAAAGCTCAAGATAAGTATGAATAGCTCCCACTTTGACATCCTGGTTGTTTACCGCTTTGAAAAGATCTTTGGCCTGCGGTCCGGAGAAGGCAAAATCCAGCCGTCTGGCAATACCTTTTTCAAAGACATCGACGTGTTCGTCTAACACCAGTGAGGACTGGACCATGTGCAGGTTGTTTACTTCTTCGGTGTTCACTTTACTCAGTGCTTCAGCTAAAAAGTCCGCCTGTTTCTGGTTGTTGCCTTCAA
>CAZMIT010000055.1:0-9310 GCA_964566495.1 uncultured bacterium
GGATAATTCACGACAGTTGTGCTGTCGTGAATTATCAGGGCTAATATAATTGAGTCCGGTCTAAAAAATCTTCCCCCTTAACGGGCGGAATACTGCACTCATAATTATATTGCACTGGAGGTTATTTTGTTGAAATCAGCAGAAATACGCTCAAGATTTCTTGATTTTTTTGCGGAGCGGGACCATAAAGTTTTGAACAGTGCCCCGCTGCTTCCAACCGATCCTGAACTTCTCTTTAATATAGCCGGGATGGTGCCTTTTAAGCCCTACTTTCTGGGTGAGGACAACCCGCCGGCTCCCCGGGTTACAACCGCGCAAAAATGTTTGCGTACGGCAGATATTGAAAACGTTGGTCATACCGCTCGCCATCACACTTTTTTTGAAATGCTGGGCAACTTTAGCTTCGGTGATTATTTTAAATCCGAAGCGATTGCTTTTGCCTGGGATTTTTTAACTGGCGAGCTGGAGCTGGATCCGGCACACATGTGGATAGGAATTTTTGGTGGAGACGCCGAGCAAAACCTGTCGCCGGATGAGCAAGCGCGTCGACTCTGGATTGAACAGGCGGGGGTCCCCGAGGAGCGTATTTTGGAATTTGATGTGAAGGAAAACTTTTGGGCGATGAACGAAACCGGTCCCTGCGGTCCTTGCAGCGAAGTTCACTATGACCTGGATTCTTGCGCAGCTTCTCCGGAAGAGGTCCGACAGCTGGTGAAAGCCGGTTCGGATCGGATGCTGGAGCTCTGGAATCTTGTCTTCATGCAATACAATCGAGACGAGACGGGTAAACTTTCTCCCCTGCCCCAGCAGAATATTGACACCGGCCTGGGACTGGAGCGACTGGCCGTTGTCAAACAGGGCGTGCGCACAAACTTTGAGACGGATCTTTTTAAGCCTTTAATCAACGCCGCGGCAAATTTGTCCGGTTCTGATTCAGATCGCTGTGAGGAGTCCGAAACGGCGCTGCGGGTGATTGCAGATCACGTTCGAGCTGCCAGTTTTCTGTTGTCCGAGGGGTTGCTTCCCGGCAACGAGGGACGTGGTTATGTGCTCCGGCGGTTGATTCGCCGGGCTGGCCGGTGGGGGCGAAAAATTGATTTGCGAGAGCCTTTCTTATATGAGCTAATTTCTACTGTGATTGATGTTATGGGAGAACATTACGAACAACTTTCTGAAAAACAGGAAGTGATTGAAGAAAACCTTAAGCGGGAAGAAGAACAGTTCAACCGCACCCTTGACCGTGGCCTTGAGGAGTTGGAGTCGCGTCTTGAAAAGGTTAAGACCACTGGGGAAAAACAGTTTTCCGGCAGGGCAATTTTTAATCTTTATGAAACTCATGGTTTGCCTATAGAGATGACTACCGAAGTATTGCGGGATGAAGGGATAGATTATTCGCCGGAAGAAATCGAGGCGGCTCGGGAGGAGCATCGTCGGCAAAGTCGGGATGGCGTGGAGACGGAAGAGGGAAGGGGACTGGACGTCTCCGGTCTGTCAGCAACTGATTTTGTCGGTTATGATAATTTTGAAATCGAAAGCCAAGTCGTCGCCCTGTTTCGGGAGGGGCAGCAAGTGGATGTGTTAGAAGCGGGGGAAACCGGAGCGGTGATACTTGAACGGACCCCGTTTTATGCCAAGCAAGGAGGTCAGGTTGGTGATCAAGGTTGGATAGAACAATTTCAAGTTGAGGATACCGTGCCCAGTGGTGAGGTTATTGTCCATCAAGGACAAGCAACTGAAAGAATTTCAGTGGAGCAACAGGTTCAGGCCCGTGTTGACGAAGACCGACGGCGGGCGGTGATGCGTCACCACACGTCGACTCACCTGCTTCAGGCCGCTCTGCGGGAGGAGCTGGGGGAGCAGGTGATGCAAAGCGGAAGTTTTGTCGGTCCGGATTATTTTCGTTTTGATTTTACCCACAATCAAAAAGTTTCAGCGGAGCAACTTAAAACGATTGAGGAGCGAGTCAACGAACTGGTAGTAAGCGAGTTTTCAGTACAGAACAAAAAGAAAGACCGCCGGCAGGCGGAAGAAGAAGGAGCCCTCGCTTTTTTTGGGGAACATTACGGGGAAACGGTGAGGGTGGTTGAAATTGCTGAGACTGAGAGAGTTATCAGCAAGGAACTTTGTGGTGGGACACATGTCTCGAACACCGGTCTGATTGGTGCTTTTGTTATAACGGATGAAACCTCCGTTGCCGCCGGCGTGCGGCGAATTGAGGCCCGTGCCGGTCGACCGGCCTATGAATTTCTTACCAGCCGGCGGCGTCGACTTGAAGCAGTTCAAGCGGCGGCCGGCGTTCAGCGGGAAGAGGAAATAATTCCGCGCCTGGAGGAGCTGGAACAGAGAGTTACTGAACAGGAGAAGGAACTGGAAAGTTTTCGTCAGCAACAGGCTTCCGGTCGGGCCGAGCAGTTGCTTCGAAATGCCCGTCGGTTTGGTAAGGTAAGCCTTATCTGTGAAAAATTTGAGTCGGCGGCCGAGGAGACTTTGAAAAAATTGCTCGATAAGTTGAGGGAAAAAATGGATACCGGTGTTGTTCTACTGATTAACGAACGTGAAGATTCTGTTCAATTACTGGCCGGTGTGACTGAGAACCTTACTTCTGAACTTAAAGCCGGTGAACTGGTCGGCAGGTTAGGCAAGCTGGTTGGTGGCGGTGGTGGTGGCCGACCTGATTTTGCCCAGGCCGGCGGTAGTAATCCGCAGGGGATACCGCAAGTTGAGGAAGAAGTTAATTCACTTTTAAAAGAAAAGTATGGCCCGCCTGCTGGGGGTTGACCCCGGGCTGCGTTATGTGGGGTTGGCAATCTCGGACCCCGGGCAGGTAATTGCTCGTCCCCTTAAGGTTGTGGACGGGGAAGTGGAGGAGCTGTCAGTTGAACTTCAGCAGTTGCTGGAGGAATACGAAGTTGAGCTTCTTTTAGTAGGTTACCCGGAGCCTCTTGGCGGCGGAGAAAACGAGCGCACCCGGCAGGTGGAGGATTTCATCAAAGAATACCTGGAACCACTTGCCGTCCCTTACAGGCGGGTTAGCGAGCGTTACACCTCAAAGCAGGCCCAGCGCCTGGCGCAGTCCAGAGAGGCCTCTGACCAGCGTCGTGACGCTGACGCTGCCGCCCTGATTGTGAACCATTTTATTGCCAAAAAAGGAGAGGAAAAATGAGCTGGAAAAAAATTATTTTTGCTGTTTTGTCCTCTGTAATTCTTCTACTTTTAGTTGGTCTGGTTGGGATGTGGATTTGGTTTACCACCACGTTGCCGCTTGAAGGAGAAGTTAAAATACATATTCGCTCCGGTTCTTCCGGCCGTCAAATTGGCCACGTTTTAGAGGAAGCTGGTGTAATTAACTCAGTTGAAGCATTCCGCTGGGCAATCTGGTTCCGGCAGGCGGAGCAGGATCTTCGCTCCGGCACCCTCCGGCTGGAGTCGCCAATTTCTCGCTGGGAGCTGGTTGATGAGCTGCGTTCCAAAGCACCGCTGCTGCATACGGTTCAACTGCGGGAAGGCTGGCCCTCCTGGAAGATACTCCCCCGGCTGGCTGATGAAATGGAACTTCCGCTTGAACAATTTGAACAGCTCTTTGAGGAGCCTGAATTTATCCGGGAGCTGGGGTTGGAAGCGGATACCCTTGAGGGATATCTTTTCCCCGACACCTACAGGCTTGCAGTGGACAAGGAGCCGGAAGCAGTACTGGAAAGACTGGCGGGACGGTTTAAGGAAATTGCCCGTATTCAGAAGCTTGAGGAAAGGGCTTCCGAGCTGGGATTGAGTCTCCACGAGGCTGTAACTATTGCTTCTATTATTGAGCGCGAGGCCCGCTTGGACGAGGAACGTAAAAAAATTAGTGCTGTTTTTCATAATCGTTTAGAAGACAATATGCGTCTGCAAGCTGATCCTACTGTTCTTTATGCGCTGGGGGATTTTAACACTAACTTGACCTATGCTCAGCTGCGCCTGGATTCGCCTTATAACACCTACCAGAACCGTGGCTTACCCCCCGGTCCTATATGTAACCCCGGTCTTGCCAGTCTTATTGCTGCTGTAGAACCGGCGGATAGTGAAGCAAAATATTTTGTGGCCCGGGGGGACGGCAGCCACGTGTTCAGTGAGAATTATCAGGATCACCTGGAAGCCGTTTACCAGTATCAACGGTAACCGGTTTTTCATTTCTTTTAAATGAGTCCCATCTAAAAACTCTTCCCCCTTGACGGGCGGAATTTTGCAGGACAGCAAAATTCGATTTCCCGCTTAGCGGGGAAGACGAAGTCCGAAGTCCGAAGTCCCATGGAGGGGACAAGTCCGAAGACTTAGATGGGGGTGAAAACGGGGTTTTAGAACCTTCTGAGGACTAAAATTTATCTCAAAAAGGCTTTTTAGACTGCACTCTTTAAATTTTTTGGAATAATTGCTCCGTGAACCAGTTTACTTTATAGGTAGCAGGGCCGAGCAGAACCTACCGACGTCATTCCGGACAAGCCTCCCCGGACTTAAACCGGGTGAGCGCGCCCCGGAATCCATTTCCCTTCTCTTTTTTCCCCCTTGATGGGGGGACAAAGGGGGGTGAAAAAATGGATTGCCGGGTCAAGCCCTGAGACGTCATACGTCCCCGGCAATGACGGGGGTTCGGTAGGTTCTGAGGGGCGAGACTGAAAAGTTGTAGGAAAGTAATTTATTTGATATGCTTATAGTTCTTCATCCCTCGGGGTAATTCTCCTCTTCATGGGGGAAGCTCTTCGAAGAGGGGAGTTCATACAGAACTGCAGAAATATGTACAGGAGGCAGAAAAACTATGTCCACAGAAAGTCAATCAGTGAAAGAAGATATTAGCTCTGAAGCGGACGAACAGTCCCAAAACTCTTCGGAGAAAGAAGGAGAAGAAATGGTGGAAGTTGAAAAGGTAAAGCTTGATGAATTAGAACAGGAAGCCGACGAGTTTCGTGAAAAATACTACCGTCGTACGGCTGATCTTGACAACCTGCGGAAGCGTTTTCGGCGCGAGGAGAAGAAATTTAAAAAATACGCCAATGCAGATCTGCTGGAAGATCTGCTGGAAGTAATGGACAACTTTGAACGGGCCCTGGACTCGATTGAGTTTGACAACGATGAGGTAAGTCGTGGAGTTGAAATGATTTACGAGCAACTAAGTGACTTGCTTGACCGGTATAAGGTTGAACCGATTGAAGCTGCGGGTGAAGTTTTTGACCCGGAGAAACACGACGGTATGATGCGTGAAGAGCGGGACGATCTTGACCAACAGACTGTGTTGGAAGTCTTCCAAAAAGGTTATAAACTTTATGACCGTATTTTACGTCCGGCTTCAGTAAAAGTTGGTGTCCCTGCTGAGACCGGTGAAGAAGCGGACGAAGATAACGAAGACGATGAATAGCGCACGGTTTGGCGCAGCTATTTGCAGTTTTTAAACTACAGTCTGCGAACATCTGAGTTAATTTGCGAGCCATATATTGAACGACGAAAACTAATTTAAACGGAGGTATTTAACAATGGTTGAAAAAGCAAGCGAACAACAGGAAACAGAGGCTGAAGGGCCAATTATTGGGATTGACCTTGGAACAACCAACAGCGTCGTTGCCATCTATGAAGGTGGCGAGGACAAGGTTGTTGAGAATTCTGAGGGTAACCGTACTACTCCTTCAGTAGTCGCTTTTAACGAAGATGGTGAGAAGCTGGTGGGGGCGCCGGCTAAACGCCAGTCAGTAACTAACAACGAGAACACTGTAGCTTCAATAAAACGGTACATGGGCGAGGATCACGATGTCGAGTTGCGTGGTGATACCTACAGTCCCGAGCAAATAAGTGCCTTTATTTTGCAAAAGCTGAAAGAAGAGGCCGAGGATTATCTCGGGCAGGAAGTAAAACGTGCCGTCATCACTGTTCCCGCTTACTTTAACGACAGTCAGCGGCAGGCGACCAAGGACGCTGGCCAGATAGCCGGTCTTCAGGTTGAACGTATTATCAACGAGCCGACTGCTGCTGCGCTTGCCTATGGGCTCGACGACGAGCGCGAGCAGAATATTGCGGTCTATGATCTTGGCGGAGGAACTTTCGACATTTCTATTCTTGACATTGGAGACGGTGTTATCGAAGTTAAGAGCACTCACGGTGATACCAAGCTGGGCGGTGATGATTTTGATGAGGAAATTATTGACTGGCTGGCCGAAGAATTTAAAAGTAAGCACGGGGTAGATCTTCGCGATGATCCAATGGCTCTCCAGCGTCTCCGTGACGCCGCTGAAGAGGCCAAGGTGGAGCTCTCCTCTACCAAGAAGACAAACATTAATTTACCTTACATCACCGCTGACCAGTCCGGTCCCAAGCACCTTGAGCAGGAGCTCACCCGGGCTGATTTTGAGCACATGATTCAGGATTATGTGGATAAAACAATTAATATCTGTCGTGAGGTTGTCGGCGAAGCTGATCTTACTGTGAACGACATCAACGAGGTCATCCTGGTCGGTGGATCAACCAGGGTGCCCGCCGTAGCCGAGGCAGTTTCGGATTACTTTAACCGGGAGCCCAACAAGACCGTAAACCCGGACGAGGTCGTGGCTCGCGGTGCCGCCATTCAGGCGGGTGTGCTTGGGGGAGACGTCGACGACATTCTTCTGCTCGACGTCACACCACTTTCGCTGGGCGTCGAAACCCAGGGGGGTGTCTTCCAGCCCTTGATCGAGAAGAACACCACCATCCCTGCCAAGAAGTCCGAAATCTTTACCACGGCTGAGGATAACCAAACTCAGGTCGAAATTCACGTCCTCCAGGGTGAGCGTGACCTGGCGGCCCATAACAAGTCGCTCGGTCGCTTCCATCTGACCGGGATTCCGCCCGCACCACGGGGGACTCCGCAGATTGAAGTTACCTTTGATATAGACTCCAATGGCATACTGAACGTCTCGGCGGAGGACAAGGGGACTGGTGAAAAACAGGAAATTGAGATCACCGGTTCCACCAATCTCTCCGAGGACGAGATCGAGCGAATGCAGGAAGAAGCCGAAAAACACGCTGAGGAGGACAAGCGTTATCGTGAACTTGTAGAAGCTAAGAATCAGGCCGATCAACTCGTCTATCAGACCGAGGAGCTGCTTGAAAAGCATGGCGACGAGCTCTCCGACGAGGAGAAGCAAAACGTCGAGCAGGCAATCGAGGAGCTCCAGGAGACAGCTGAGGAAGCTGAAGAGGCTGATGAGGTGCGCGAGGCAATGGAACAGCTCACCCAGGCCTCCCAGGTTATCAGTCAGAAGCTCTACGAGCAACAGGGGGCGCAGCAGGGCCAACCCGGCCCGGGAGCCGCTGCCGGACAACCCGGGGCCGGAGCTGGCCAACCGGGTCCTGGCGCTGCAGCTGGTGGCCCGGAGGCTGGGGCCTCGGAAGAAGTTGAGGACGCCGATTACGAAGTAGTCGACGAGGAAGAGTAAAGACGCCTCATGACTGATTCTGACGACTACTACGAGATTCTTGGTGTCTCTCGAGACGCTGACGACGAGGAAATCAAAAAAGCTTTCAAACAGCGAGCTCTTGAATATCACCCCGACCGTTCCGACGATCCTGAGGCCGAGGAGAAGTTTAAAAAAATCTCTGAGGCCTACGAGGTTCTCAGCGATGATGAACAGCGCTCTCGCTACGATCGGTTTGGCAAACAAGGCGTTCAGGGAGCGGCCTCAAGAGGCCGCTCCTATCGCTCGGCCGATATCGGGGACATTTTTGAGGGAATGGGATTTGGCGATCTTTTTTCTCAGTTTTTTGGTGGCGGCGGCCGTCGAGGGCGACGTCGTTCACGGCGTGGCAGTGATCTTCGCATGCGTCTCGACCTTGACCTGCAGGAGGCCGCATTTGGCTGTCAGAAAGAGGTAGAACTACGCAAACGTGAAGAATGTGACGTTTGTGGTGGCAGTGGGGCCAAAGATTCCGCCAGTAAGAAAACCTGTCCCGATTGTGAAGGACGCGGTAAAGTTTCCACCTCCCGCGGTTTTTTCACTTTAACTGAGACCTGTTCCCGCTGCAAGGGGCGCGGGCAGGTTATCACTGATCCCTGTGAAAAATGCAACGGGGCCGGCAAAATACGCCGTACTAAAACTCTCGAGGTTGACGTCCCCGCCGGAGTTGAAACAGGTCATCGGATTAGAATTGACGGGGAAGGGGAGGCCGGGGAAGCTGGTTCCGGTAACCTCTACGTCGAGATTAACGTTAGTTCCCATCAGCGCTTTAAACGCGACGGGGCCGACCTCTACACCCAGGTCCCGATTAGTTTTGTTCAGGCCGCCCTTGGTGGCGAGGTCGAAGTGCCTCTGCTTGAGGACGATGAAGTTGAGGAACTTGAAGTTGACCAGGGAACACAGACGGGAGAGGTTTTTGTTCTTAACGGGCGTGGCGCTCACCATCTCAACCGGCCCGGCCGTGGCGACCTCCACGTCCAGGTGAAAGTCATCACGCCGACAAATCTGAGTGAAGAGGAAGAGGAACTGTTTGAACAACTGGCTGAAATCAGGGGGGAGGAGGTCCAGCCCCGCGATCGCACTATTTTCGAAAAAGTTCGCGACGTTTTTACGGGTTAGGTTCTGACACGTAAAGGGAGGACGTTACTTGAAAATTTATCTGGAAAATTCTCCGCCTGCAGCCGGCTCGTTCACACTAAAAGACGAGTTCTGGGACCATTATCTGACTCATGTGCGTCGTTTATCGGCGGGCGAGAGGCTGGAGATAGCTGGCCCGGATCGGGTTGTAGAAGCTGAGCTTACTTCGCTTGAACCACTACAGTTCGATATTTTCTCGGTCCGACCGACAAACAAGCCGAACTACTCACTCTGGCTTCTGCAAGCACTTACCCGTAAGAAAAAGATAGAGGATTCGATCAAACGGGGCACGGAGCTGGGAATTACTCACTTTATACCATTGATTTCCGAGCACACGGTCCGGCGTCCCAATAACCCTTCCAAGCAGCGTGACCGCTGGCGTCGGATTGCCCTTGACGCCACCCGGATCACCGGCCGCGACTGGACACCAAAAATTTATGAACCACTTGATTTTAAACGCTTTCCCGAGGTTGTTAAAGGAATAGATAAGCTCTTCTGGGGGGAACCGAACGGTCAGGAACCGGCGGCTGTTTTTCCTGACAGTCCGGCGAACGTTGCTTTTCTTGTCGGCCCCGAGGGGGACTTTTCTGCAGAAGAAAAAGATTTTATACGGCAAAATGACGCAACGTCTGTTTCGCTCGGGGACGCTATTCTTCGCTCAGGAACCGCCGCTCTTGCCCTGGCTACCCTGTGGCTTCACTACACCGACAACCTCGCCTCAC